>CAVFPH010000033.1:0-21884 GCA_963624325.1 bacterium | reverse complement strand
CGCCCGCAGGACAGCGTTACTCTTTCCAGCGAATAGGCATGCAGCATCAGCCGCGGCGCATGGGGGAGGCCCTTTGTGCCATAAATGGGATCGCCCAGCACGGGGTGGTGAATGGAAGCCATATGCACGCGGATCTGGTGCGTACGGCCGGTAATCAGGTGGATATCCAGCAGGGCACGGTCGGTATCCTGACGCACCACCGTCCATTCCGTGCGGGAGGGACGCCCGGACGGATCCACAGCCATTTTTTTACGATCGGTATGGCTGCGGGCAATGGGGGCGTCGATGATGCCGGAGGGCTCCTTCATTACGCCTGCTACCACGGCGTAGTAGTGCTTTTCCATTTGTCTGGCGCTGAGCTGCGAGGAAAGTGCCTGATGGGTTTCGTCATCCTTGGCTACCAGCAAAAGGCCGCTGGTGTCCTTATCCAGCCGATGAACAATGCCGGGACGCAACTCCCCGCCGATGCCGCTGAGCTGGTCCAAGTGGTACAGCAGGGCATTGACCAGGGTACCGTCCGGATTGCCTGCCGCGGGATGCACCACCATGCCGCAGGGCTTGACAACAACGGCCAGGTGCGCATCCTGATAGAGAATTTGAAGGGGAATATCCTGTGCCTGTGCCTGCGCAGGGCGGGGATCGGGCACCGATACGCAAACCTGTGCGCCGCTTGCGGGCTTTGCGGAGGGCTTGCATTCCGCCTTGCCGTTGACCGTAACCGCACCATCCCTGATCAGCTCCGCCGCGCGGGAACGTGACAGTGTCCCGTCACGGCTTAAAAGCACATCCAGCCGTGTGCCGTCCGCAGCGTACTCAAGCAGGCTCATCGGGATGCTCCTTTCCAAACAGAAAATAAAAGCCCAGCAAAAAAATGCCGCATACCACGGCTGCATCTGCCGGATTAAAGATAAAAAGATGCATGAAAAGCGGTTCCAGCATGTCAATTACATAGCCGTAAACCAGCCGATCAAAAAGGTTGCCTGCCGCGCCGCCCAGGATCAGGCCGAAGCCGATTTGGGCATAGACAGGCAGATGCTTTTTAAGCAGATACAGAAAAAGGAGAATCAGGATGGCCGATGCGAGTATTGCCAGCAGATAGGGATGATCCTTTAACAGACCAAAGGCCATGCCGGTATTCTGCGTGCCGCGGATGCCCAGAATGCCCGAAATAACCGTAAAATCGGCCGACTGCCAAAGGATCTTTGCCGCACGATCCAGCGCAAAAACCAAGGCGGCGATGAAAAGGGAACATTTCATGGTTTGTTCCTTTATACCTGTTCCTCACCGGCCAGAATCCGCTTGTAATCTGCCAGATTTTTCTGCAAAAGATCGGGGATTTTCAGCCCGTAGGGGCAATGCTTCATGCATTTGCCGCAGCGTTTGCAGTTTTCGATTTGAAGCATGCGCTCCTGCCATTCGGGGGTCAGCCATGCGGCAGAGGGTGCGCGGCGGATCATCTGGCTCATGCGTGCGCAGTTATTGATCTGTATTCCCTGCGGGCAGGGCATGCAGTAGCCGCAGCCGCGGCAGAAATCACCCGACAGCTCCTGCCGATCGTGATCAATCAGCGTGCTGATCTCGGCAGTCATTTGGGGCGGATTGCCGATGTAGCTTAAAAATTCTTCCAATTCCCAATCCCGCTGAACGCCCCAGATGGCGGCTACATTGTCATACTGCGATATAAAGGCACACGCCGCACGGGAATCGGTAATCAGCCCGCCGGACAGCCCTTTCATGGCGATAAAGCCCACGTTGTTTGCCTTGCAGCGGTTCACCAGCGCGATATCCCGCTCGCCGGCCAGATAGCTGAAGGGAAACTGAAGGCACTCATACAGGCTGCTCTCCGCAATCTCCTCGGCAACGCCGATTTTGTGCGCTGTGGCGGCAATGTGCAGAATTTTGCCTTGACGCTTGGCTTCCAGCATGCACTCGTACATGCCGGTGCCGTCATCGGGTCGGTAGCACTGCCCTGCACAGTGAAATTGATAGATATCAATGTGGTCGGTTTTCAGCAAACGCAGAGAGGTCTCCAGATCCTTCCAAAAACCGTCGGGCGTGGCGGCGCCTGTCTTGGTGGCCAGGGTGTACTCCGAGCGGCGGTGCGCAACGGCACGGCCGATTTTTTCTTCGCTGTCGCTGTAGGCCCGGGCGGTATCGATCAGGTTCATGCCGCCGTCCAGGGCGCGGCTGAGCAGCTTGCCCGCATCATCAAAGCCGATGCGCTGAATGGGCAGCGCGCCAAAACCGTTCTGTTCTACCGTAATACCTGTGCGGCCCAAAGTGACATTTGCCATAATAACCCCTCCAAGCGGTTGATCTGTGCAGACGCAAATGCGCAGCCCTGTATTATTCGACACTGAGAGGGCTTTTCCCTTTATTATCCGAAAGGTTTACAAAAAAAGGCGGCTATAGTATAATGAAAGCACAGATTCAAGGCAAGACAAAGGCAGGTGTGTGCAATGACTTACGCGGCAGCCGCGGCGTTTCTCGCCATGATCGGCTTCTATCTTGCGTTTCAGCATTTAAAGCATAAAATCGGCCATTCCAAAGCGCCGAGCATTGCCTGCAAGTGCGCGGCCACGGGCATGGCCGTGCTGGTGGGTATTTTGGGCGCGGCCCGCAGCGGACTGCCTTCCAATTGGGTGATGGCGGCGGGGCTGATTGCCTGCATGCTGGCAGACGGATTGCTGTGTGTGCACTTTATGGCGGGCGGTGCGATGTTTGCGGCAGGACACTTGCTGTATATTATTGCGTTTTGCATGATGAACCGCCCCGGCTGGCCCAGTTTTTCGCTGTTTGCGGCTATGCTGCTTTTGATCACGGCGCTGTTTGCAAAATTTCGCGGCCGGGTGGATGCCAAGCGCTTTTTCCCTGCCTATGCCTACGCTACGATCCTGTGCGTAATGGTTGCCCTGGCTGCTGCTCAGCGGCCATTGTTCTTGGCAGGCGCGGTGCTCTTTGCCCTGTCCGATGCCACGCTGGCCTATCTTGGCATGATGAAGCAGAAAAGCCTGATGCTGGATAATATCAGCCTGGCGATGTATTTTCTTGGGCAGTTTGTCCTTGCCCTTGCCCTGCTGTAAAGACGCCGATTCCTTATCTGGGCGCGTGCGTTTATGTGTTGACAACGGATCTTAAACCGCATAAAATATTCAAAACTCCAGCAGGAGGCGGCACGATGACCACAGTACTTCTGATCCGTCATGGGCAAAGCGTAACCAATATCTCACAGGTATTTACGGGGCATTATGATGTGCCTCTTTCGCCTTTGGGACAGGAGCAGGCACGCCGCACGGCAGCCTATCTGCATGCGAACTGGCGGGTGGATGCCATCTATGCCAGTGATCTGATGCGCGCCATGCAGACGGCGCAGCCCACTGCGGAAGCTTTCGGACTGGAAATCTGCCCTGATCCCGGTTTGCGGGAAATCAGCGCCGGAGAATGGGAGCGCATGCCGTTTACCCAAATCGAACGGGAATATCCCGAAATTTACGCCTGTTGGCGGCATGACATCGGCAGATGCACTTGCCCGGGCGGCGAAAGCGTGGCTCATTTGTTTGACCGTGTGCAAGCTGCCGTTGACCGCATTGCCGCTGCGCATCCCGATCAGACCGTTGCCTTTTTTACCCATGCAACCCCCATCCGCGCCCTGCAGTGCCGCTGGCAGGGCGGAACGGTGCTGGATATGCGCGATATTTCCTTTGTGCCAAACGCTTCTGTGACCGCGGCGCAAGGGGAAAACGGCACTTACCGCCTGACAGCGGTGGGCGAATGCGGCTTTTTGAATGACCTGAAAACTTCTCTGCCCGATAACGTGTAAAGGAGGGAGCATGATGGCAGAACCGATCCGCGTGACGCTTTTGAATGATTCCTTCCCGCCGACCATTGACGGCGTGGCTAATGTAGTCACCAACTACGCCGAAATTCTGCATGAGGACGGCTTTCCCGTGATGGTTGCCACGCCGGAATATCCCGGCGTAAAGGATGATTATCCCTACCCCGTACTGCGCTACGCCAGCGTAAATACCACAAAGCTGGTGGGCTACCGCGCGGGCTATCCCTTCAGTGCCAAGGCCATATCGGCTATTGACGAATTTCATCCGGATATTCTGCACACGCATTGCCCGGTGGCATCCACCTTTCTTGCCCGCACGGCGCGGGAGAGTACCGGCGCACCGCTGATTTTTACCTATCATACCAAGTTTGATATTGATATTCGCACCGCCCTGCGCGGAGAACTGCTGCAAAATAGCCTGATTACCGCGATGGTGCGCAACATTGAGGCCTGCGACGAGGTGTGGACGGTCAGCCGCGGTGCGGGAGAAAACCTGCGCTCCCTGGGCTTTCAGGGGGAGTATCGGGTGATGGAAAACGGCGTCGACTTCCCCAGAGGCCGGGCAAACGAGGATGAAATCAAGGCCATCGGGGAGATGCACGGCCTGCCTGCGGACCGTCCGCTGTTCCTTTTCATCGGCCGTATGCGCTGGTATAAGGGAATTCGCCTGATCTTGGACGGCCTTGCCAAGGCAAAATCACAGGGAGCCGAATTTTCCATGCTGTTTGTGGGCGAGGGCACGGATATGGCTGAAATCCAAAAGCTGGCATGTGAAAACGGCCTGGCGGAGGATTGCACCTTTGCGGGTGCCGTGCGGGACAGGGAAATGCTCCGCGCCTACTACAGCTGCGCGGATTTGTTTCTCTTCCCGTCCACATTTGATACAAATGGCATTGTGGTGCGCGAGGCCGCTGCCTGTGCACTGCCCGCTTTGCTGGTGCGCGGAAGCTGTGCGGCAGAGGGAATCGATGACGGCGAAACGGGGCTGCTGATGGATGAAAATGCAGACAGCCTGTGCGGACGGGTGCTGTGGGCCTGCACGCATCGGGAGGAGCTGCGGCGCATCGGCGAAAACGCCCAGGCACGCATTTATATTTCCTGGCAGGATGCCGTACGCATGGCCGAGCAGCGCTATGCTGAAATTCTGCAGATGAGGTCAGGCGATGCCGCCCACCCGCGGCGGGATGCCTTCCCGTTTGTGTCCGATACGCTGGAGTTTATCACCCGCCTGCGGGAGATCGGCGAACAGATCAAGGAAATGCTGAAATAAAGAAAATCAAACTAAAACGGCCGGAGGATGGCATGTTTCCTCCAGCCGCTTTTGCATTTTCGGCGACGTAATGTCAGTCTGCCCGGGGCAGGTTCCAGTGGAAGGTAACGGACAGAAAACGAATAACCACTACAACCAGTGCACCGACAATCATGGCCGCTGCCTGGCCGGCTGCCTGCCATATCAGCGCACACACCAGCGCACCGGCCAAGGATGCGCAGGCATATACATCCTTTACAAAGATATAAGGGGTATCGCCCGCCATGACATCCCGCAGAACACCGCCGCCGACGCCGGAAAGCACGCCGACAAACACCGTCAAATAAATGCCGGCATCGGGCTGGGCGGCATAGGCATTGCTGACGCCGACTACCGAGAATACAGCCAGACCGATGGTGTCCATTACCAGCATGGTGCGCTGATAGGCCTGATGGTTGCCCGTCAGATAGTACCGCACGGGCTTTACAAACACAATTACGGCAACCGCGGCAGCCGTTGCGGCATAAACGGGGTTTTGAAAAGTATACGGGGGGATCACGCCCAGCAGCAAATCGCGTATGATACCGCCGCCGACAGCCGTGGTCAGTGCCAGCACGCATACGCCGAAAATGTCCATCCGCTTGCGGATGGCGATGATTGCTCCCGATGCCGAAAATGCCACCGTGCCGATCAGCTCCAATACCAGCACAAATGCATCCATACGCAAGCCCTCCGTTTTTGTTCTCCCGCGCATTATATAACACCCGCGAAAATGACGCAAGCATTTGCATGGCGGGATTTGCCGCAAAAATAAAGGAATTTTCAGCTTTGTGTCGAATGGTACAGATTGCACCTTATAAAAGGAGAACACCATGAACACCCTGCATTTTAAGTACGCGGTGGAGGTGGAGCGCTGCGGCTCCATCACGCAGGCAGCCAAAAACCTGTATATGGCGCAGCCCAACCTGACCAAGTCCATCAAGGAGATGGAGGATACACTGGGCTTTCAGATCTTTTCCCGCACATCCCGCGGCGTGGTGCCTACCGCGCGCGGACGGGAGTTTTTGGTATATGCCCGCGGAATTCTCAATCAGCTGCAGGCCATGGAGGCGCTCTCCCAGCGCCATGATGACGCGGCGCAGCGCTTCAGCCTGTCCATGCCGCGTGTGGGGTATATTGCCGATTGCTTTTCCTCCCTGGTAGACCGCCTGGACAAGGGCAGCCCCATGGATATCCGCGTGCGCGAGGCCAGTGCCCTGCACACCATCAATGATGTTGCGGACGGCCAGTTTCAGCTGGGCATTTTCCGCACGGAGGTGAAGGATGCCGGCTATTATCTGAATTATCTGCACGAAAAATCCCTGCAGTGCGAGGAAATTTGGGAGTATGACGGCTTGCTGCTGCTTTCCCAGGAGCACCCGCTTGCCTCGCACGATCGCATTGAGCCGGAGGACCTGACCCCTTATACGCAGATTATTTACGGCGATCTGGCCGTTCCCTACCTGCCTGCCTCCGATGTACTGCACCCGCAGGAGGCATCCTCCAGCCGCATTCAGGTATACGGGCGTCTGGAACAGCTGGATCTGCTCAGCCGCCTGCCCGATACCTATATGTGGGCATCGCCCGAAACGCCCACCGTGCTCAAACGCTTTTCATTGGTTATGCGCAAGTGCTTCCATGCGGGCATCCGCTATCAGGATATCCTGATTTACCCGTCCTCCTATCAGCTTTCTGCGCTGGATCGGCAGTTTATTTCCCTGCTTTCTGCTGCGCGTGCACGCTTGTCACATCAAATATACACCTGATCGGCTGCGTGGGAGGATCAAAACTTGAACATCGAGCGCTTTGAATATTTTTTGCAGGTAGCGCAGACGGGCAGCATTACCCTGGCGGCCCGCCGCTGCTACATTACTCAAACCGCCATGAGCCAGCAAATGGCCGCACTGGAAAAGGAACTGGGGCTGACCCTGCTGACGCGCGGGCGGGAGGGGACAACGCTTACGGCGGACGGCCGTGCGCTGATCCCCCTGGCCGAGCGTTTGACGGCCGATTATCGGCAGATACAGGATTTTGCTTCGGTACGCAAGGCTGCTGCCCGCCAACTGACCATCGCCTATACGGGACCGATGGAGCAGCAGCTGATTTTGCATGCGCTGCCGACATTTTCAAAAATGCATCCCGATGTACAGGTGAGGGTGCGGCAGATTGCCATGTCCGATATCGGCAGTGCCCTGGCGGAAGGAACGTGCGACATTGCCTTGGCCATGCCGGGGGAGGTATGCGTGCCCGGCGCCCGCGAATCGCTGATTGTGGAACGTCCGGTCTGCGCCGTGCTGTCGGTGCAGCATCCGCTGGCAAACCGTGAGCGGCTGACACTAATTGAGCTGCGGCATCAGCCGATCGTATTGCTGCAGGCAAATGCCAGCGTCAGTGCAAGCGGAGAAATTGCCAAATGGCTTTTGCGCTTGGGTTGGCAGGAGGATGAGCTGCGCTATGCCGACACCATAGAAGATCAGCTGCTGATGGTCAACCTGAACCAAGGCATTTCCTTGATGCCGCAGGGCAGCTATCCTTCCGGCGTGCGCTGCGTACCGCTGACAGGGGAGCCTGTCCTGAGGCACCGCACCATGGCCTTCACCCGTCAGACTTCCGCACTGTATACTCAGCTGATTCACCTGCTTCGCGGCGCAGGCAGCGAAAAGACAGAAAAATCAGCCGAATAATATCGATCTGAAATTATCTATAAGTTTCACTTATGATATTCACGCAATAAACCGATTGTACAAGATCCCTCCGATGGCGTAAAATACCCGCCGGAAGGAGGAGAAATCCTTATGAAAAAAATCATCGCAATCGTAGCTGCGCTGGTCCTTGCACTTAGCTGCATGGGTGTCAGTGCGCTGGCCGAAGGTTATCAGGCCGGCACGTATACCGCTTCCGCGCAGGGCATGAACGGCCCGGTCACGGTGGAAGTTACTTTTTCCGACAGCGCCATCACCGATGTAAAGGTGACTGAGCACAAGGAAACCGCGGGCATCAGCGATCCCGCCATCGAAAAGGTTCCGCAGGATATCGTTTCTTATCAGAGCCTGGCGGTAGATACCGTTTCGGGTGCTACCTTCACATCCAAAGCAATCCTGAATGCCGTTGAAGACTGCGTAAAGCAGGCCGGCGGCGATGTGGATGCCCTGCATACCGAAATCGTAAAGCCCACCCAGGATCTGGGTGACCGCACTGCCAATGTGGAAGTGCTGGTAATCGGCGGCGGCGGCACCGGCCTGAGCGCTGCCATGTCTGCCATCGACAGCGGCGCAACGCAGGTGATGGTGGTTGAAAAGCTGGGCCGCTTCGGCGGTTCCACCTCCGCATCCGGTGCTGTTGTCTCCGCAGAGAACACCTATTACACCGAGAGCATCGGCCTGGCCGTCGACAGTGAAGCTTGGCTGGCCGAGTGGAAGGCTTCTTCCGATGCCGATATCGGCGTACTGGGTGTAGATCCCGGTTATCCGAACTATTCCCGTGTTGAAAGCTACTTCTCCCAAGTTGGCAGCGCTGTCAACTGGCTGGAAGATCTGGGTGTGGCACACTGGGTTACTTATCCCTTCTTTGCCGGCGGCCGCTATCAGGTGCCCGATTACATCATCGATGATACCGGCGCTGCCGATCCCGAAGGCGGCCATATGCTCATCGAGCACATGGTGTCCTGGCTGGAGGAGAATAACGCGGATCTTCGCCTGAACACCAGCGGTGTTGAGCTGCTGACCAATGATGCCGGCGATGTGATCGGCGCTGTCGTCAGCGACGAATACGGCACTTACAATGTGTATGCCTCCAAGGGCGTTGTCCTTGCCACCGGCGGTTTTGCCGCCAGCGAGGAAATGATGCGCGAGTATCTGCCTCAGTTTGCCGACTGGATCGATCTGACCACTGCGGGCTCCGGCGATACGGGTGACGGCATGAAGATGGCCGTGGCCGTAGGCGGCGTCATGTACAATGATCCTTACGTCATTACCCTGGGTTCCACCAGCCGCAAGGCCGGCATCACCAGCTACTGCATGTCCGTAAACCTCTGGTGGCGCATGGTGGTCAACAGCAAGGGTGAGCGCTTCTTCAACGAAGGCTATATGCCCTACCAGACCACGGTTGAACTGAGCCGCACCGAGGACGGCGTTGCCTGGGCACTGGGTGACAGCACCTTCGCACAGGTGGATCTGCTGGATGCCGCCGTTGACGGTTATGAAGTCGTCAAGGCCGACACCATCGAAGAGCTTGCCGAGAAGATGGGCGTAGATGCCGCTTCCCTGACCGCAAGCGTTGAAAAGTACAATTCCTACTGCGAAACCGGTGTGGATGCCGACTATGGCAAGGATGCCGCTTACCTGACCTCCATCAGCGCTGCTCCTTACTACGCTGTCCGCATCTATGTATGCACCGGCGGCACCATCGGCGGTGTTGTGACCAACCTGGATTATCAGGTGCTGCGTGCTGACGGCACGGTAATCAACGGCCTGTACGCCGGCGGCGAAACCTCCAACCGTGAGATGTATGCGTATGCTTACTCTTCCGGTTCCGGCGTAGGTTATGCCATTGCTTCCGGCCGCACCATCGGTCAGAACATCATGAAGTAAACCATTCGCATTCCGCTGAAGGCAGACGAAAGCCTGCTTTCAGCGGTTTTTTGTTTTGGAATTCCGCCTGTATACCGTGAAATAGCGACATAACTCGTAAAAAAAGAGAACGACCTTCTGCCGGACACAGAAGGATCGTTCTCTTGCTAAACGCGCCGCTTTTACTGCGCGGTATAGCCGCCGTCAATGACGAGCTTGGTTCCTGTCACAAAGCGGCCTTCATCGGAAGCCAGGAACAGAACGCCGTAGGCAACATCATCGGGCTCACCGAAGTAACCAAGGGGATAACGCTTGATATCATTGTCCAGATAGTGCGGATCATCGGCCAGCAGTCCCTTGACAAGCGGAGTCATGACAGTGCCGGGGCAGACGCAGTTAACGCGAATGTGTTCAGGCGCGTACTGGATGGCGTCCTTCATGGTCATGATGGCAACGGCACCCTTCGTGGCATGGTAGGGAGTCAGTTCGGTATCGCCGACAAGACCCGAAATGGAGGAAGTGTTGACAATGGAACCCTTGCCGTTTTCGCGCATATAAGGAATCGCATGTTTGGTCATGAAAAGCACGCTCTTTACATTGACCGCGAACATCTTATCCCAATCGGCTTCTTCAACCTTATCGGTCGGAACGTCCGGACCGGTAATGCCCGCGTTGTTGACCAGGATATCCAGCTTGCCGTATTTTTCTACAACCTTGGCAAGCACATCGGCGCATTCCGCCTCAACGGAAGCGTTCAGATGCCAATACTCAGCCTCGCCGCCCTCCTGGCGGATCAGTTCTACGGTCTCCATGCCGTTCTTGTCGTTGATATCAGTGACGGCAACCTTTGCGCCTTCACGAGCAAACATCATGGCTTCGGCACGGCCCAAGCCGCTGCCGGATCCGGTTACGATGGCAACTTTGCCCAAAACACGGTTCATGTTTTCTTCCTCCTGAATATGTATGATTTTATTATGTTACACTGAGCCGACAAAGCCGACCAGGATGCAACCGAGCGTGATGAGAATGGCGCCGGCGATGGAGTGCTTCAGCTCAGCCGGTGTTTTCTTTTCATGCAGGAACAGAAGCCCCAAGATGGTTTCGATTACCAGGCACAGCTGCGCCATGGTGTAGCCGACCGCTACGCCGTTGATTTGATTGGAGAAAATCAGTGAAAAGTTCGCGCCGGCGTAGATCAGCCCGGGAATCATCTGCTTAAAGGTGGATTTCTCAAACTTTTTCGTGTCTTTGCCCACAAAGAGGCTAAGAATCAGGGAACCGGCTACCATGCCGACCGCCTGCGGGAAAACAGCCTGCAATCCATCGGCGTTGACCACGCGCAAAGCGTAGTTCCAAATGCACAGGCCGCATGCACCGATTGTCAGGGTAATCAGGCCCTTCCTCAGCTGCGCCTTGCTGGCGTTGGATTTATCGGAGGAGAAGGATGTCAGATTGCCGCCCAGAATTACGCACGCAATAGCTCCCAGACCCAGCATGATCTGATTGGCGGTAGTCCACTCGTGGAAGATCAGAACGCCGACAATCGCGTTTAATACCATTTCAATGCTGATGGAAAGGGCAAAAGCCTTTGAAGTGCCCAAAATGGTATAAGATGTGAACTGGCAGAGCTGCCCGACAGACCAAGCAAGACCGGAAACCAGACAGCCGATCGCGACAGGCACGGTGAGGGCGGGTCTGAAGATAATCAAGACGACCAAGGCGAGCAGGCCGCACCCGAAAGACGTACCAAGCTGTTGATTGATCGGCTTACCGCCGAGCTTGCTGACCAGCACCGGTGTAAAGCCCCAGAACAGTGCGGGCAGCAGTCCAATAAGAAATCCCATGCGTTTTCCTCCTTGTGCGCAGCGCGAAGCATGCGCAAGTATTCTTGTAAGCAAGAAGAAGTATACGACACTGGAATATCAATACTCAAGGGACAGAATCACAAAGTAAATATGATAAAATCACAGCATATAGGATAATGATGGTGAAATGTATGACATAATTTCAATATTTATATGACATTATCACTGGTGAACAAAAAAAGACAGCCTGATAGCTGCCTTGAATGCGCTTATAGATGTTGACGACGATATTCGTAAGGCGTTTTCCCGTATTTTTCGCGAAAGGATTTGGAAAAGTAGCTCGCGTCCTGAAAGCCGCAAAGCTCTGCTACCTGCGCGATTTTAAGTGTTCCGGAGGACAAAAGCTCTTCAGCCCGCACCAATCTGTAATTTTTTACATATTGAATGGGTGATAAACCCATCGTGCGGTTAAAGCAGAGCATGCATTCGTTTTTGCTTGCCGCTCCGGAACTTGCGATTTGGGCAAGGGTGAGCGGTTCACGATAATGCTGCCAGATAAAGAGCAGCATCTTTTTGATATCCGAATTATGCTGCGCAGATGCTGAGGGGTCAGCAGCAGCTTGAGGCAATTGATGCACAAGTGCTGCCAAAATTTTTGTAAGCAGCTCGCGTACCGTAATTTCAAAATCCAAGGGCTCTTGCTTGAAAAGTGCAATAGCCTGACGGGCAAGTTCACACAATTGCCCCTGCCACTCGCAGGAAGGTTCAAGAACGGCTCCTGTAAAGCCGCTTTCGATCAGCGGAAGGATATATTTATTGTAGAATAGGCTGCCGCGGCTGCCGCCGGACAATTCTTTTGAAAAAACAATGCAGCACACCTGACACGAAGCATCCTGTTCATTGGTAAGCGCATGGAGTGCCCCTGAATTGATAACATAGCCCATTCCGGCGGAAAGCATATGTTCGCACCCATCAAACATCAGTTTTGCCTGACCTGAAAGCACGAGAGCAATTTCGAATTGGTCATGCCAATGCCAAGGCTCCGTGCGCGAAAGCAGATTATACGCATAGCAGGCAGTCGGAAAATCAGCGCTGCATTCCGGAATGAATTCCATTTTGCTCAAATCAATGGTGGATTTACTGTCAGAGAGAATCACAGGGCCACTCCATTTCTGCCAAGTCGCAATATTGATATCGATACATATTGTACTATACCGAAGAGCACAAAGCAACTGCCAAATTTAATTATGGAAGTCACGTGTCTGCAAAAAACTTTCAAACGGGCTTTTGCCGGCGGGCATGTTGTGTTATAATGCAG
The DNA here is from genome assembly GCA_963624325.1 of bacterium. Lineage (GTDB taxonomy): Bacteria > Bacillota > Clostridia > Christensenellales > Aristaeellaceae > SFMI01. Next base: position 9,070 of record CAVFPH010000033.1, on the reverse strand, counting down.
CTGAAAGATCGCAGAAAAACATCCGCGGAGGACGATATATGGAGAAAATTGCCAGTTTTACCATTGACCACACCAAACTGCTGCCCGGGCTGTACGTATCCCGCCGAGACGGCTGCGGAGAAGGACGCGTGACTACGCTGGATCTGCGCCTGACCGCGCCCAACCGTGAGCCTGTGATGGATACGCCGGCGATCCATACCATCGAACATCTGGGAGCAACCTACCTGCGCTCGGGTGCGCAGAAGGATCAAATTGTTTATTTCGGACCGATGGGCTGCCGCACCGGCTTTTATCTGATCCTCTTCGGAGAATGGCAGGCAGAAGAAGCCCTGCCCATGGTGACGGATATGTGCCGCTTTATTTTGAATTTTTCGGGCGATATTCCCGGGGCGCATCCTGCCGAGTGCGGCAATTATCGGGAGCAGAACCTGGATATGGCCAAGTATTATATTACCCGCTACCTGCAGGAGCTGACAGAGCATCCGCGCACGGAATATCCGCAGTGACGAAAGGAGCGTTTTTATGAAAATATATGGGATGCAGGTAAACCGTATTTCCGATCCCTTGGGGTTTGATTTAAATCCGATCCGCTTCTCCTACAAGGTTGCCGACGCGGCAGGCATAAAGCAGCAGTCTGCCCGCATTCGGGTATACGACGCGGAAAATCAGGTGATTCATGATTCCGGCACGCGGCAGAATATCGACAGCCTGTGCTATGCACCCGAGATTTCGCTCTTTCCCCGTACAAGCTACACGTGGGATGCGGAAGTGACGGATGACAAGGGGGAAACCTGCCAGAGCCCCCGTGCCCGGTTTGAAACCGCCAAACAGGATGAGCCATGGCTGGGCAAGTGGATTTCGGCCCCTGCGGAGATTGCCAATGCACGCATGGTCAAGCATTTTTCTCTGCCCGGACGCATTGAATCCGCACGGCTGTACATTTGCGGATTGGGCCTCTACGAGGCCTACATCAACGGGAAGAAAGCGGGGGATGAATATCTTGCCCCCGGATGCAATAAATATGACAGCTGGCTGCAATATCAAACCTATGATGTAACGGATTTGCTGTCAGCTGATAATGAAATCAGCGTCCTGCTGGGGGACGGCTGGTACAAGGGACGGTTCGGCTGGAAGGGCAGAAAGGAACTATACGGCGATACGCAGATGATGATCTGCGAATTGCATGTGCGCCTTGCGGGCGGCGCGGAAATCATCCTGCCCTCCGATGAAAGCTGGCAATGCGGAGAATCCCCCGTGCGCTTTTCCAACATCTATGATGGCGAAACGTGGGACGCGTCTATGCAGCTGTTGGCAGATCTGCCTGCGCGTCTTGCGGAAAAGCAGCCCACTGCGCTTCTGCATGCGCGGCTGAGCCTGCCGGTAAAAATCATGCACCGCATTCGCCCGGCAGCGGTACTGCATACCCCTGCCGGTGAAACCGTGCTGGATATGGGGCAGGAAATAACGGGTTTTGTCACTTTCCGCACGCGCGGGGAAAAAGGTCATGTGTATACGCTGCGCTATGGCGAAATCCTGCAGGACGGCTGTTTCTATACCGATAACCTGCGTTCGGCCAAGCAGACCTTTACCTATATCTGCGACGGCAGGGAAACATGGGCCCGTCCGCACTTTACTTTCTTCGGCTTCCGCTACGTAAAACTGGAAGGCTTTGAAGAACCCGTCAATCCGGATGATTTTGAGGGCGATGTGCTGTATTCCTGTATGGAACGGACTGCGATCATTCATACGGCCAATGAAAAAGTAGATCGCCTGTGCAAAAATGCCTTGTGGGGTCAGCGCGGAAACTTTGTGGATGTGCCTACCGATTGCCCCCAGCGCGATGAGCGCATGGGCTGGACGGGGGATGCACAGGCCTTCTGTGCAACGGCCTGCTACCAGATGGACAGCGCGGCATTCTACACCAAATATCTGCGCGATATGGCTTATGAGCAGCTTGAACGGGATGGCGGTGTTCCGCATGTCGTGCCGTCATTCCATATGCCGTGCACACCGTCCTGCGCATGGGCGGACGCGGGCAGCATCATTCCCTGGACGGTGTATCAGTTTTACGGCGATAAAACCCTGCTGCGCATGCAATACCCGAACATGAAAATGTGGGTGGAGTGGATCCGCAAGGTGGATCACGAGACGGGCGATCATCGCCTGTGGCAGGCAGGCTTCCATTTTGCAGACTGGCTGGCGCTGGATGCAGCCTATCCCGCTTCCTGCACGGGCGGCACCGATCCGGACTTTATCGCTTCGGCATTTTATCTGTATTCCGTGCGCCTTACCGCAAAAGCGGCACGGGTGCTTGAAAACGCTCAGGATGCTGCCTGCTATGCCGCCCTGGAGCAGGAAATACTCAGCGCGATCCGCGGAACATACCGCGCCCCCAAAGGCGGCCTGACCGTCAATACGCAGACGGCGCATATCCTTGCCCTCTTCCTGGGGCTGATGCCCAAGGAGGATGAACCCATCCTGAAGGCGAACCTGGATCGCTTGTTTGAAAACGCGCACAATGAGCTTCGCACCGGCTTTGTCGGAACACCCTATCTGTGCCGTGTACTTTCAAATGCGGGATTTGAGCATTTGGCCTACACCTTGCTTCTGAACGAAAAATACCCGGGCTGGCTGTACGAGGTCAACATGGGGGCAACCACCGTTTGGGAACGCTGGAATTCTGTCATGCCGGACGGCCATTTATCCGACACCGGTATGAACTCGCTGAATCACTATGCTTACGGCTCGATTGTGGAGTGGATGTGCCGGGATGCCGCGGGGCTTGCACCGACGGAGGATGCTCCGGGCTTCCGCCGTGCGCTGATGCATCCGCATCCGGATATGCGGCTGGGCGAGATGGAACTTCGCTATGAATCTGCCGCAGGCGGTTATTATACGCACTGGAAAACGATTGACGAAAGAACATTCGACTGGAATATAGAGGTTCCATTCGGCGCGCAGGCAGAGGCCGTTGTACCGCATGGCACAGTGATGGGCAGCCGGGCAGACTGGCATATGCAGCAGGATGGCTGCCTGCATGCCGTGCTGCCCTGCGGCAGCTACGCTTTCCATTGCGTGTGTGATGCACCATACTCTGCAAAGCTTATGCCGGATATTCCGCTGGAGGAGCTGCTTGAGCGTCCCGATATGCGGGAGAAAATTCTATCCATCCTGCCGGAAATAAACGAGAATAAGGACCTTGGCAAGGTATCCCTGCGTCAGCTGAGGGGCAATTCGTTTTCGTCACTTCAACCCTGGCAGCTGAAAAAGCTGGAACGAATCATCGCGGATTTCCGTTGATTGGCAGGATCATCACATTAAATTGTGCAACCGAAAAGGGGAAAGCTATGCACTTCGACTTGCCGCAGAGCGTACTGAACGTGCTGGAACGGCTGAACGCGGCCGGGCATCAGGCCTATGTCGTGGGCGGCTGCGTGCGCGATTTGGCGCGCGGCGTGCCCCCGCATGATTATGATATCTGCACAAGCGCGCTGCCGGAGCAAACAGAGCAATGCTTTTCAAATGAACGCGTGGTGGAAACTGGGCTCAAGCACGGCACGGTGACGGTGGTCATGGCAGGCGAATTCTATGAAATTACCACTTTCCGTACGGACGGCGATTATCTGGATGGCCGTCATCCCGAGTCGGTTGCCTTTACCGACAGCTTGACGGAGGATCTGCGCAGACGGGATTTTACGATAAATGCCATGGCGTTTCATCCGAAAACCGGTCTGTGCGATCCATTCGGCGGGCTGACGGACATTAATGCGCATATCATCCGCTGTGTTGGGGACGCGAACAAGCGCTTTACCGAGGACGCTTTGCGCATCTTGCGTGCCCTGCGCTTTGCATCCGAGCTGAAATTTGATATCGTCCCGGACACGGCCCGTGCCATGCGGACTCTTTGCCCGCGATTGTCCATGGTCAGCCGGGAACGTGTCGCAGGCGAGCTGCTGCGTGCGTTAAACGGCATAAATTCCGTGATGGTATTGCGGAATTTTGATGCTGTGCTGCTGGCGGCACTGCCCGATTATCCCGCCGATGCACTCCCGCGTGCGCTGAATCTGCTTGCGGCGATGCCGCGCGGCGATATCGTGCTGCGCGTGGCAGCACTTCTGATACCATGCGGGGCGGATGCCGAGCGGGTTCTTGATTCCCTTAAACCCTCCCGTATTTTTGCCCGACAGGTGCTCGAATTAGTCAATGCCGCAGCGGAAGCGATCAATGCAAAAGAACTGCCGCTATGGCTGTCGAAAATGGGGGAAATACAGCTGCGAAGGCTGCTTATCCTGCAGCAAAGAGAAGATCTGCTGATCTGCTTGCCCGACGTACTTGCGCAGAACCTGCCGCTAAAACTATCGGATCTCGCCATAAATGGCAAAGATTTAATCCTTGCGGGAATAGAACCCGGAACATGTGTCGGCCAAATCCTGCAGAAACTGCACAAAAAGGTGCTGCTGGGAGAACTGGCAAACGAAAAAAAGGCACTCTTGGATGAGGCACTGTCCGGGGAAAAAACAGCCCGTGAACAGCTGCCCAAAATGTGAGCACAAACATTTGTTCGTATTTTTCTGCGCGTCTACTTGTAGCGGAAAGCTTGATATGTTATAATACATGGGTAAATACGGCCTCGGAGGCATGTGTATGAAGATTGGCGTTGTTTCCCTCGGATGCGTGAAAAACCGCGTGGATACGGAGCAGATGCTCTCCCTTCTCACGCGGGCAGGGCATGAGTTTACCACCGATCCCGCGCAGGCAGATGTGCTGCTGGTCAACACCTGCGGCTTTATTGACCCCGCAAAGGAAGAAAGCATCCAAACCATCCTGGAAATGGCGCAGTACAAGCATACCGGCCATTGCAAAAAGCTGATTGTCACCGGCTGCCTGGCACAGCGCTACGGGGATGCCTTGCTGAGCGATATGCCCGAAATCGATGCGCTGCTGGGCGTCAGCCAATATGACAAAATCGTGCAGGCGGTAGAAGACGCCATGCAGGGAGAACGCGTGGATCTGCGTGCCCGCAGCAATCGGATGCTGGAGTGCGGACGTGTGCTGACCACGCCGCCCTATTCTGCCTATGTGCGCATCGGCGAGGGCTGCAACAACCGCTGCGCTTATTGCGCAATTCCGCTTATCCGCGGGGGCTACCGTTCTCGCAATGAACAGGCCATCTTGAACGAAATGCGCGAACTGGCGGCAGGCGGTGCCAAGGAGCAAATCCTGATTTCTCAGGATACCTCACGCTACGGCAGCGACTGCGGCGGAAGCCTGCGGGAATTGATGGCCAAAGCAGCGGAAATTCCCGGGGTGGAATGGCTGCGTGTGCTGTATATGTATCCGGATGAGATTGACGAAGCACTGCTGGAGGAAATGGCCAGGCATGCAAACGTGTGCAAATATCTGGATCTGCCGCTGCAGCATGCATCGCCCGAGATCCTGAAGCGCATGAACCGCCGCGGCGATATCAATGATGCCAAACGCCTGCTTCTCCATGCAAGGAAGATGGGCTTTACCCTGCGCACCACCTTTATCGTGGGCTTTCCCGGTGAAACGGAGGAAGATTTTGCGCAGCTGATGGACTTTACCCGTGAGGTGCGCTTTGACCGCATGGGCGCGTTCAAGTACTCGGCGGAGGAGGATACCCCCGCCGCCGCCATGCCCGACCAGGTGCCGGAAGAAATCAAGGAAGAACGCCTTGCGCGCCTGATGAAACTGCAGGCCGATATCAGCCGTGAGCTGAATGAGCAGCGCGTGGGCAGCGTGTGCCGCGTGCTGGTAACGGGCTTTGACGGCATGCTCTATACCGGCCGCAGCGAGATGGAGGCGCCGGACTCGGACGGCAGCATTCTGTTCACGGCGGATCGCGAAATGACAAACGGTGAATTCGTGAATGTGCGCATTGTGCGCGCCGATACCTATGATCTGTACGGAAAGCTTTGCGGGGAGGGCGAATCATGAACCTGCCCAATAAACTGACTGTCCTGCGCATCCTGCTGGTGCCCGTCTGTCTGCTGCTGCTCTATTCCGGACAGCTCGTCTGGTCGGCTGCGGTATTCGCAATTGCAAGCATTACTGATTTCCTGGACGGAAAAATCGCACGAAAAAATAAACTGGTCACGAACTTTGGCAAATTTGCCGATCCCATTGCGGATAAGGTGCTGACCGTCACGATGATGATCTGCCTGTCCTACCTTAAAATGGTGCCTGTATGGCTGCCTGTGATCGTCGTGATACGGGAGCTAATGGTGGACGGACTGCGGCTGATTGCCATGGAAAAAGGACGGGTTGTCGCCGCAGGCCGGAGCGGCAAGGTGAAAACCGTCATGCAGATGGTTACCATCCTGTGCGCGCTGCTCTTGCCATACCCTGTGCTGATTACGGTTCTCAGCGGAATTGTGTGCGCGCTGACCGTGTTTTCGGGCGCAGAGTATTTCTGGATGCTTCGGGACCTTTTCAAAGGGGATTTCGGCCAATGACAGCAGCCGATTTAATCGCATTGCTGACCGCACGCGGGCAGACGCTGGGCTGCGCCGAAAGCCTGACGGGCGGCCTGCTGACGGATGCATTTGTGCAGGTGCCGGGTGCCAGCCGGGTGCTGATGGGCGGCATTATTGCCTACGATGAGGGACGCAAGCAGTCGCTGCTGGGGGTATCGGCGGAAACGCTGGCACGATATACCGCAGTCAGCGAACAGACAGCACTTGAAATGGCCCGGGGCGCGAGGGCTGCACTCAAAACGGATTATGCATTGTCTACAACCGGTTATGCCGGCCCGGACGGCGCAGATGTGGGGCTGGTGTATGTGGGCTTTTCAGGGCCGACGGGCACGGCAGCGAGAGAGTATCGCTTTCGCGGAAGCCGGGCGGAGATCCGCCGCCAAGCGGTTGATGCGGCGGTTGCCCTGCTGGCGGAGCATATCAATGAATAAAAAGATAAAGTTTAACATAGAAGGAGATACCGAACATGGCTAAGAAAGCAGACGAAGCAAAAACCGCAAAACTGATGGACGATCGTGCGCGCGCCCTGGAGACCACGCTGGCATCCTTGGAAAAGCAATTCGGCAAAGGCACCGTGATGAAGCTGGGCGAGCAGACGCATATGAAGGTGGACGTCGTTCCAACGGGCTGCCTGGAGCTGGATCTGGCACTTGGCGTCGGCGGTATCCCCAAGGGGCGCATCATCGAGGTGTACGGCCCCGAATCCTCCGGCAAAACCACGGTTGCACTGCATATTGTGGCGGAAACACAAAAGCGCAACGGCACGGCGGCTTTCATCGATGCGGAGCATGCACTGGATCCCGATTATGCGCGGAAACTGGGCGTAAACATCGATGAACTCTACGTCAGCCAGCCCTCAACGGGTGAAGATGCCCTGGAAATCTGTGAGGCGCTGGTTCGCTCGGGCGCGGTGGACATCGTGGTGGTGGACTCCGTGGCTGCGCTGGTGCCGCGTGCCGAAATTGACGGCGAGATGGGGGATAACTTTGTCGGCCTGCAGGCAAGGCTGATGAGCCAGGCGCTGCGCAAGCTGGCAGGCGTCGTAAACAAAACCAACGCCATTGTGATTTTTATCAACCAGCTGCGTGAAAAGGTCGGCGTCATGTACGGCAGTCCTGAGGTTACGACGGGCGGCCGCGCACTCAAATTCTACTCTTCCGTTCGTCTGGATATCCGCCGCGGCGAGCAGCTGAAGAACGGCTCCACGGTAATCGGCAACCGCACCAAGATCAAGGTGGTAAAAAATAAGGTTGCTCCGCCTTTCCGTACGGCTGAATTTGATTTGCTCTACGGCGAGGGCATCAGCCGCGAGGGTACGATCCTGGATATGGCTGTCGAGCGCGATATCATCCACAAGAGCGGTGCATGGTTCAGCTACAAGGATGAGCGCATCGGCCAGGGAAGAGAGAACACCCGCCAGTACCTGAAGGATCACCCCGAAACACGGGATGAAGTTGAGGCGGCCATCCGTGCAACTTTCCAGACGGCAGAAGTGCCGCAGGACGAAGACCCTGCCCCCGAAATGCCCGAAGCGGAATTCGATGACATCGAATAAGTGACATATCCCGCGAAATGTCCCCGCAGTGCATTCGATACGGATAATGACATGACATATTTTGCCAAATACGGATATATTTCAAATAAAGAACAGATTATCGATTGCCTTTATTCCAATAATCTGATATACTATATCCGTAATGATATACCTTCCCGCGAAGACGGGAAAAGGGGGATTCACCATGACGGAAAAGGATCGAGAGCTGTCTGTGCAAGGCGTAAGGCGCCTTCCTTATTATTTGAAATACCTGAAAGAGCTGGAGCAAAACGGTACACCCTACGTGCCTGCCGCAGCCATTGCCGATTCGCTGGGCATCTATGAGGTGCAGGTGCGCAAAGACTTGGCTGCCGTCAGCAGCCAGCCCGGCAAGCCGCGTGTCGGCTTCTGCGTGCATGGGCTGATCGCGGACATCCAGCATTTCCTGGGCTATGATAATGCCAATGTAGCCGTGCTGGTCGGCGCGGGACATCTGGGGCAGGCTCTGCTCAGCTATGGTGAGTTTGAGCACTACGGACTGAAGATTGCCGCAGCATTCGATAATAACCCGACTCTGCACGGCAACATCATCCACGGCTGCGCGGTATACGGCATGGATCAGTTGCTTCCCTTGTGCAAGGAGCGCAATATTCCCATCGGCATCATCACCACGCCTGCCCAGTACGCGCAGGAGGTTTGCGATCAGCTGGTTGCAGCCGGCTGCAAGGCGATTTGGAACTTTGCCCATGTGCACCTGTATGTGCCGGAAAGCGTCATGGTGCAAAATGAGGATATGGCCGTATCCTTCGCCCTGCTCTCCAACCGCCTGGCCAAGTCCATGCGCAGCGAGGAAGCAGATACGGAAGAAGACAAGTAATTTTCTCGGATCGAAATATTTACTGCAATGCCGCAGCAGATAATGCTGCGGCATTTGTGATAACCGACAAAAGCAGCAAAATAGAGCGTGCGCGCAGCGGAAAATTTTTTTTGAAAAAGATATATGATTCCCGATAAATAACCGTTCACGTAACCGACGATC
>CAVFPH010000032.1:18702-21998 GCA_963624325.1 bacterium | reverse complement strand
CTGATATACATTTCAATAATTTCATCGGAAGGCGTAGCGAAATCGCCGCGCAGCGATTTCATGTAGGCAACCGCCTCGTCATGCTGTGCGGGATCAACATAACCCATCCACTGCATGCAAACACGCGAATTTCCGCCTGCAAGCGATTCAGGGGCCTTTTCCAGCAGCAGCACCTTTGCACCGGCATCCGATGCGGCTGTAGCGGCAGTGGCGCCTGCGGCACCGAAACCGATAACGATTACATCGTATTCTGCGTCCCAGTCGATCGTGCTTTCAAAAGTCGCTTCGTCTGCAAAGGCGAAGTTGCTGAAAAGCAGACAGACCGTAAGTAGAGCAACAACCAGTTTTTTCATGAGTTTCCCTTCCTTTCAGCCCTTACAAGGCCAAGGAAGATAATACCAAAAATGCCAGCGGTTGACAAATACCTGTTTCGATACCTTGAAATCGATTTATAACGATTGAATTATAAGCTTGAAATTGTTGTAATTTGCTGCGCTGCATCGCGATAAAACTGTGCCATTTTCGGACTTGTATTAAAGCGTGGCCATGCGAGCACTACTTCGAAGCCAGATCGATATTCTGCCGCCGGACGGCAAATAAGCGATTCGTTTGCAATGATTTCGGAAGAATCCGGCATAATCCCGACAGCGCCCTCAGCGATAATTGACAGGCTGAACGCCTGCATTCCGTGGGCCATGGTGATATTTTGCTCGGGTATACCGCAGGACAGCAGGTCTTGATGAATCGCTTCATAAAGGGTTGTGCAGGGTACAAGCTCAGATACGTTTCTCGGCTGCGGGAGAAGAAACTTGCGCAGTTTTATATCGGAAATAGAAAGTTCGCTTTTCTCATCTGCCAACGGATCAGAGACGGAAAGAAAGCAGCTGAGCCCGGCAGCCTCCAGCGGGATTGCTTCCAGCCAGTCCTGCCCATTTACTTCGCAGCGCATCATCAGTGCAACATCAAGTGTTCCGGTATAAAGCCTTTCCAATGTATCGCATGCTTCTGTATGGACTGCAATCTCGTGCCTCATCTGCTTCATGGCTGTAACCAAACGCATCGCAAACGCAAATTGGCCGTTGCTGCCGTAGCCTAACCGAATTTCCGGTGTGGGGAAAGATACGGCCGGTAATAAATCCCGTTCCAATGTGTCACATTCAATTAAAATTTGTGCCGCACGCTGATAGAACAGTTTTCCCTCGGGTGTCGGCTGCAGATGGCGAGTTGTGCGCTCAATCAATGTAACGCCAAGGCGCTCCTCCAGCGCATGAATTTTTCGACTCAAAAAAGGCTGCGCAATATAAAGCTGTTTCGCAGCTTTCGAAAAACTGCCCTCGCGAATGACGGCCACAAAAAATTGCATATCGGTTAAATCAAATTTCAGTTGATTTTGCATAGCGTCCATCTGCATACCACCTTCAAAAGAAAATACGAATGCAGCAGCACTGCCTCCATCATTACGGCTTTCCCTGCATTCCCATCTTCTCAGTCAAATCTCCAAGGCTTCTGTCATACTGCGCCTGACTAATGTCTTAAAAACGATTCAGGTCGATATTTTTCCCCGATATAGGCAGTACAGCAAGTAATACTGCACCCCTATGTCGAGAAGGGTTTCCGTCAGTCATCAAACCCGAAGTCTTTAATCTTCAAGGTCTTGCAGTTTTCAGAAACCGTTCTTACTGTCGTTGAAGGAATGCCATCGGGGGCATTAACTTCTGCTTCCAGCTTCAGCTGCACATTGGCTCCTTCAACCTGCATCAAATGCCGAATGATTTCATCCACATATCTTTGTCAATCAAAAGCTTCCAAAGCCTCTTGTAGCTTACGGCCATAATGATTACCTCTCTTATCTCAGCAAGCGGTTACACCAAATCAAAGATAAGTATAGCATGCAAGCTCGTAAAAAGTCAATCAAATGTCTTTATTTAACACTTCGAGTTGTATATGTTAAAATGATGTGACTCATAAAGGAAAGGAAGTTCATTAGAGATAACCCGTTGTTCCGTTTCTTGCCCATGTGCTTCCTCCTTTGTGTCCGTAATATCATATCACACTCTGCACATCGATTTGCAGAAAACGTTGGACAGGCTTATAGATCCAGAAAAGTATATATTTTCCAGTTTCTAACTTTACCGCACTTTCTCTAAAAATCCTTTAATGATGGCATCCGGATATGCAAGCACTTTTTCACCTGCTTTGAACATCACTTTTATCCTGCCCGCCTGTTTGTCAATCCAGGTGCATTTTCCTTCGCCAAAGACTTTATGCCTAAGAATCATGCCGACCAATATATCAGGTATATCGTTGGTTACAGGATGTGCCGCCATGATTGGCATCTCTGCCTTCGCAGTGTGCTGTTCTTGTGCTTGGGCCCTACGTGCAGGCTTCTGCACTGTCTTGGACATAGAAGCGGGCCGGGTGCCACATTGAACAGTCTTGATATACCGTGCCAAATAGTTGCGAAGACCACGATTGCAAGCGTAGATATATGTGCCGCAGATGCCTCTGGTCATCATTGTCCGGTAAATATTGCAGATATACTTTAGCAGTTTCTCGGGATTCTTTGTCACTGAGGCTTTTCCGGTAATGTCTTGATATTTGTCCTTATTCACTGTCAGGCAACCACTGGTCTCATCATAATCGATCTCTGTACCGAAAATGACACCGGTATAATTCAGATCGTAGCCTTGAATCGTATGTATACAGCCGATTTCGCTCAAAGATGTTGGGGAATTGACCCAATCCGTATCCGTTGTATTCCATCGGAATTTATGCCCTTGAATTGTAATATCGTATTTCTCCGGATCATCTTTAGATATCCATTTCCATGAATAGCCTGCAACTGTCCGGCATAGGCCATACTTGACATCCTTTTCACGGATGGCATCTATCATTTGTTCTATGTTGTCAAACAACAACAAATCATATCCAACGAATGGTACGAATTCTTCCGGCGGTACATCGCTCATGATTCGGCTAATATACTTGATGTATTCGTCGCCACCATTGCAGCGGAACTGCGTTTCAAGCTGCAGCTTGACGGTGGAAGTTTTTCCCAAGATTTCATCGAATCTGTTCTTATCGACATCAGCCGGCTTTATAGACTGCTGGTCATCATAGAAGAACACTTGGCATTTGCTACACATCATTACCCAATCCAGCTCAGTACCTTCGCTGCCAAGCCCGAGCATCTTGTTGTTATGATCAAAGGGTGGATATTGTGCCAATGCTTTTCTTTGTCGCAAACGATGCGCCTCATCCACGATCAGTAAATCATATCGAGACTTCGGCACGTC
>CAVFPH010000032.1:12834-18654 GCA_963624325.1 bacterium | reverse complement strand
CGACGAGAAAACCTCCTTTAGCGTTTTGCGCAAAGATTGCATTGGTACCACAAAGGCCATTTTGATATCAGGCAAGAGACGCAAGTTCTCCCTGAGAATATCAAAACGATCCTCCTCGGCAGCATTCTTGCTATCCAAGCATAAAGTACGCTCAGACAGGAGTTTCATCATATAAACTGCCAGAATTGTCTTGCCGGTTCCCGGCCCGCCCTGAATGATCGTAGCAGATTGTCTGTTGTCGGCAAGTGCTTTGCGCAGATTTGTAATAATGCTGACTACGGCGTTAAATTGATCGCTTCTGAGTGCTGTATAGGGCGAGTATTTGAATATATCAGAGTTTTCAATTGTTTTAATATCCTTCGAAGCCAATGGCGCTGCAGCATCATCGCAGACATCTACCACTGTGGATTGCAATTGCTTCCAGATATCACGGAACTGCTTCTCGTAAATGGAGCGATTGAAGTAATTGTGCAAATGCAAACCGGAGTTCCCATTCCGCAATTGGAAACGACCGTCCGCAGACATATGTTTGATCAAGAACGCTTTAAGATCAAGAATTACCGACTGATTGAAAGTATCATCCGATATGATGCTGACAGTTTTCAGATGCTGCCTGTCAGAACTCATCCAATGCTGGTTTATGCGCGCTGCAGCGTCGACAGTTTCGCCGACATACGCCTCTGTCCCGTTATTGATTATATAGACAACTGGCCAGTCACTTCCATAAGGAATCTGTTTAAGAGCCGATGCTACCTGCCCGTTAAATGGTATACTTTGAATGTGCGCCATAGTTATTCTCCCAATTCGGTATATTTCTTGCTGCTGCCCCGCGCCTTATCCACAGGATATTTAGTCCGATTTCTTTCAATTTTGTTTCGCATGACATCTATCGGATCAAAGCCAGCGGCATCGCATAGCATAAGACAATAGAGCATAACGTCCGCTAGCTCTTCGGATAGCGCATCGGCATTATAATCATTGCCCCACTGGAAGCACTCCAACAACTCTCCCGCTTCAATCGCAATGGATTTTGCCAAATTCTCCGGAGTATGAAATTGTCCCCAATCGCGTTCCTTATTGAATTCGCGAATTATGCGCTGAATATCTTCCATAAGCACCACCCTCAATAGTCCACAATGGTTAGATTCATTTTCTCATCGCAGAGCAGAACCTGACTGCCCGGTTGTCTATAGCTATCCTTGTGCGTAATTTCAAGCACATGTTTCCGTATCATTGAACAGCAACGATTGCGACAGGTCCATTGCTGACGATTCCTTTTACGGAACTGCACATGGCTATTTCTTCAAACTTGGCCATACATGGTGTTCCTCCGCATCTATTAAGCAATTTGATTCTTCGCTTTGGATTGACGGAGCTGTCGCCTATGCATCAGCAGAGATGTATACCTGCAGCAATTTCGCTGCTTTCCGACGAAGCGAACGAACGCTGAAATGCCGCTTAAATTTTAACACGATTGGCCGTAAATTACAATCTGCTTCGGTTCAAATTCCCACTGCTTTACCCGCGCCGTGTCCCCCGCACATGCTCAGCTGCGCCAGAACATTATAAGCCCCCGATACGCCGAAAGCTCCGCAGCGGAAAACTGCGGAGCTTTTGCTTGATTGGCTTTGGGGATTACTTTACCGTCACAATGCCGGTTGCGGGGTCAAAGGAGATGGTGTACCGGCCGGGATCAACGGTGATGTTTTCGCCGTTGCTGCCATACCAGAATTCGTTTGCCACGCTGCCGCCGCAGCCGTAGGCAACCTTGAAGGCCACCTTGTTGCCTGCCCATTCGGCGGTCTCTTTGTCGGTGAAGGTGACATCCAGCGCATAAGTGCCGTCATCCTGCGCGGTCATCTTGAAGGCCTCGTTTTCGGCCTTGGCATCATTTGCCCAGCCGCCGTTGCCGCAGGTGCCGACAACATAGTAAGCAGGGGTTTCAACCACGATCGGCTCGGCCAGCTTGTTGTCCTCGGTCAGCTTGATGAACACCATGTAGTGGCCCTTGGTCACCTTGATATTGCCGTCGTCGGCGGCAAACCATGCCTCGGAGCCGTAGTTCTTGATGCCGAATTCGCCCTCGTCATCCTCGCAGTCAAACTCGCCGTACCAGGTGTAATCCGTGCCGTTGCGCTTCAGGACCACATTGCGGGCGACATCCCAGCCCAGGAAGGAGGCATGGATCTGCAGATCGAAGGTGTAGGCAACTTCGATTTCGATCAGGTCGCTCAGGCGCTCCAGTTCAATCTTGCAGACGGAGATGGTTTCGGCATCGCTGGTCAGCACGATGCGGTAGTAGCCATCCTGCAGAACCTTGATGTTTGCGCCGGTATCGAAGGCATCCTCGCCGCCGGTCACATATTCGCTCTTGACAACGTTGCGGCTGTCCAGGCTGTCGGTATCGCTCCAGGCATAGCCTTCGCCGATAACGGCAATTTTGAATTCATCGCCCGCATGCAGGTTCAGCTTGATGTCGAAGGTGTTGAACTCGCCATCAACCGGCTGAAGCAGGTAGTCATCCTGCGGCCAGACCTTGCCCCAGGCGTTGTCGGGATAGTCGGTCAGGCCGCCGGCCAGCATCCATGCACGCTCATCAACCTTGGCAGACTTCCAGGCCACAAACAGCACGGTGTCCTCCTGCAGCTCGGTATCAAAATTGTAGGGACGCAGCAGGGCGGGAGTGACGTACACACCCTCCAGGGTGCAGCCGTCCTTGGATACGCCAAGATCGGCCTGGGTGATTTTCGCGCCCTTTTTCACTTCAAATTCGTTCAGCACGGTTACGCCGTCCGAATCGCGCACCTCGATGGCAACCTTCTCGCCCTCGGCCAGCGCAAAGCAGCTTGCCAGCAGGCAAAGAACCAGTACCAGACAAAACAGGGACTTTTTCATGTGGGTTTCCTCCTTTTTTATCTCATCCCCTGTGAAAACAGGAGCGGATTACGATCAGTTATCAGCGCATCAGTGCGATGCCGTAGGCAGGGACGGTCACTTTGCCGTCCGTAACGTTTGCATTGCCCCAGATTTCCAGCTCACCGCAAAGGGTACTGAAGCCATCGGGGATGACAACCGCCGTGTCATCAATGTTCAGGTTGATGACAATCAGCAGCCGTTCGCCCGCATATTCGCGCACGATCAGGCAGACATTGGGATCATCGCTTTCCGGGATGGTTGAGCTGCCGCGGGCAATTTCGGGGTTTGCCAGGCGAAGCTGCATGGCCTGCTTGTAGTAATTCAGGATGGACAAATCGTCCGCTTCCTGCTTTTCCACGGATGGGAAGGGGTATTCCGCCTGGGTTGTGCCGGCCGGACAGCGGGTGATGTTCATTTTCTTGTCCCAGAACATGCCGATGCGCTTGTTCTGATCCGCGCCGCTGCCGATCATGCCGATTTCATCGCCGTAATAGACGAAGATGCTGCCGCGCATCATGCTCAGCAGTCCCGCCGCCATTTTGATGTTGGTGGCGTTCTGATAGCCCAGGGCATTGGCAATGCGGGCGGTATCATGGTTGCCGAGGAAGGGGGTAACGAGCACATCGCCCAGCTCTCGCTCCAGGAGCGCGGTCACATTGCCGTAGCTCTCGCCCTTTTTTTCCACATCATTTGACAGAATTTTGGCAATGTATCCGCCGCTTTGGGAAACGGGGAAGCAGAAGAAGCTGTCCGCGCCGCTTGCGTAATAATCCTTGATGGTGTACAGGTTTTCCCAGCATTCGCCGATGATGATGCTTTCGGGCTTGATGTCAGCTGCCGTTTCTTTCAGCCAGCGCAGGAAGGCAATGTTCTTGCTCTTGTCGCCCGTGTAGTAGCTGGTGACGGCATCAAGGCGGAAACCGTCCACCCCCATGTCAAGCCAGTAGCGCATGATGTTTTCGATTTCCTGCCGCACCGCCTCGCTGTCCAGATTCAGGTCCGGCATGGTGGAGACAAAGCGGGATTCATACCACGTTCCGTCCGAAAGCTGATTGCAGCCCGCGTGCGCCTCGTCATAGAAGTTATAGTAATCGCGGTAGGGCGATTCCTTGTCGTGCATGGCGCTCAAAAACCAGGGGTGCCGGCTGGAGGTATGATTGACCACCAGATCCAGAATCACCTTGATGCCAAGCTCATGCGCGCGGGCAAGGAAGGCTTGAAAATCCTCCAGTGTGCCGTAATCGGGGTCAATGGCATAGTAGTCCGTAACATCGTACTTGTGATAGCTGGGCGATGGGTGGATGGGCATCAGCCAAATGCCGCCAAAGCCCATATCGCTGATGTAGTCCAGCTTTTCCGTCAGGCCCTTCATGTCGCCCATGCGGTCGCCGTCGCTGTCGTAATAGCTGGCGACAAAAACCTCGTACCAGTTGTCCGTCAGCGTGTCCTGCCCGGCCAGCGCCGGCGAAAGGTTCAGGGCCATGCAAAGCAGCAAGACGAAAGAAATGAATCGTTTTTTCATTCGGTTATCCTTTCACCGCACCGGCGGTCAGACCGTTGACAATGTGCTTGACCAGGCAGAAATAGAGGATGACGATGGGGACGGCGATGAACACACTGCCCGCCGCAAAGCGGGAAAAGTGCGTTTCGGGCATGGAGAACAGCCCGACGGCTACCGTCCACTGATCGCGGTTTTTAAGCAGGAGCTTTGGCAGCAGGCAGTCACTCCACGGCCATGCAAACTGCGTCAGCGCCGTGTACACCAGCATGGGCTTGGACAGCGGCAGGGTGATGCGGGTGAAGATCTGCAGGTTGGTCGCCCCGTCAATCCGCGCCGCATCATAGATGGTGGAGGGGATCGTGTCAAAGTATCCCTTCTGGACAAGGTAGCCCATCGGCGCCGTGCCCGCGTACAGGAAAATCAGCGCCTCCAGCCGGTTGAGCAGGTTAAACTGCGCCATGATGATGTAAATGGCCGTCATGCCCATGAAACCGGGGAACATTCCCAGTACCAGCGTCAGCTTTTTGATGGCGTTGCGTCCCTTGAACTGGAAGCGGCTCATGACATAGCCGGTGAGGATGACCAGAACCGTCCCCAGTATGCAGCTCATGGAGGCGACGTAGAGGGTGTTGAAAAACCACTTTTTGTAGGGGTACAGGCCGTTCACATCGTCCGTGAAGAGGTCAATGAAGGTTTGCAGGCTGTAGGAGGTCGGCAGGAAGCCGTGAATATCGTACAGGCTGCCCGATTTGCTGAAGGATGAGAGAATGAGCCACAGGCATGGCAGAAGGAAGATGAGCGATACGATGATGAGCGTCAGGTAGGTGAAGAAATCATCGGCCGCGCGCCGCCACGTGAACCTGCGCTTTTTGTATGAAACGGTACTCATTGGTAGGTATCCTCCTGCTTATAGGCGGCGGAGCGGACATAGACAGCCAGAGACAGCAAAGAAGTGATGAGGAAGATGATCAGGCTGATGGCCGCGCCCACGGAGTAGTAGTTATTGTCCACCGAGAGGTTGTAGAGCCAGTTGATAAGCAGATCCGTATCGCTGGCCAGGAAGTAATCCCCGTAGTTGGAAATAACACCGCTGCGCATGAAGAAGAAGATGCCGAAGTTGTTGAAGTTGCCGACAAACTGGCCGATCAAGACCGGCGTTGTCGAAAAGATGACGAAGGGAAGCGTAATGTGGCGGAACTGCTGCAGCTTGGTCGCGCCGTCCAAGGCCGAGGCTTCATACAGGTCCGGGCTGATGTTGCCCAGCAGCCCCGTTACCATCAGCATCAGCGAGGGCACGGTAATCCACGCGTTGACGAACAGGCCGATGCCGCGCGCCCACCACTTGGCGGAGGCATCGTTGGTCAGAAAGAAAATGGCATTCTTGCCCGCCGCCGTCAAAAGGC
>CAVFPH010000032.1:0-12824 GCA_963624325.1 bacterium | reverse complement strand
AGGCTGTTGATGGGGCCGGACTGCGAGAACATGAATTTGAAGCCCAGCATGCTGATAAAGCCGGGAATGGCATAGGCCAGGATGGGAAACGCCCGCCAGATTTTGGAGCCTTTCACATTGGGCTTGTTAAGGAGCAGCGCCAGCCCAAGCCCGCCCAGGAAATTGATGAGGGTGGAGGACACCGCCCACAGGATGTTCCAGCTTAAAATCTTCCCGAACGTGGTGCCCAGTTTCCCGACCCCGAGCAGCTTCTGCCACGCGCTGAAGGACCAATCCGCCAGTTTGGGATAGACGATATCGCCGCCCAGATTGGTGAAGGCAATCAGAATCATGAAGATGATGGGCAGAACGGAGAAAATCATCACGCCCGTCATGGGGAGCGCCAGAGCCGTCACATGGAATTTTCCGTCGGCAAGGTTGGCCAGCGTCTCTTTGAAACGGCGCGGCTTCCTGCCGTTCTTTACTTCCCGCGCGGTGAAGGCGCAATCCCTGATGTTGCTGATCCACAGGACAATGCCGCCCAGCGCCAGCATGATGGCGAAAATGCCCAGGATGAGCATGGTCATGGAGTTGTCGCCCGGTATGCCCATCCAAAGGTCTTCCTGCTGCGTGCCCAGCGTAAAGAAGCCCTCGATGGCCTGAAAGCCTGTGGTCACAAAGTACCAGATCAGAGCGCCCAGGCAGGCCAGATAGAACAGCCCTTTCACGATTTGCCCGTAGCAGAGCTGACCGAGCCCCATGACCAGCATGGACAGTTTTACCTGCCAGGGCGCGGTTTTTATGAAGCGGAAAAGGGTGCAAACGCCGCACGCGCCCTTGCTTTCCGCGGCGGGTTTTCCTGCATGGGTTGTCGCCATTTAGGACAGCCTCCTTTATGCCAAGGTAAAGATGGCATCCAAAATTTGCTGCACCATGCGCTCCAAACCCTGCTGCACCTGCTCGACGGTTTCGTAAACGGGCGTTTCGCCGCGTTCCTGACGGAAGGCATCGGTGCACAAATCAATCAGGAAGGATTCACAGGGGGTCCAAATCTGCG
Source organism: bacterium (assembly GCA_963624325.1). Taxonomy (GTDB): domain Bacteria; phylum Bacillota; class Clostridia; order Christensenellales; family Aristaeellaceae; genus SFMI01. Next base: position 11,788 of record CAVFPH010000032.1, on the reverse strand, counting down.
CGGTCTCGTTGATGGCGGGCATCACATCGATGTAGCCCTGATCCAGATTATCAAAGATGAGCTGCACGGTTTCGTCCCCGGCGCCGATGGTTTCCGCCGCATCGGAGCGGGCGGGGCTGACGCCCAGCATTTCATTGCGCAGGAGTACCTGCTCATAGCCGGCGGCAAACTCGATAAAGGCAAGGGACGCATTCGGGTACTTGGTGTAGGCGGACATGCCGTAGCCGTTCACGCCGCCCATCATCTTGGTTTTTACCGTCAGGTTTTCCATATCGGTGATGGTATCCTGCCAGGCATCCGCCGTCAGATCCGCCGAAACGGGAAGCCGCGGCACGTTGATCATATGCAGATCCTGCTCGGCCTCTTCCTTTGTCCAGCTGCCGGTATTGACCATGGCGCGGATGAACATCTGCTTGACATCGGGGGTGGTGATGGTGCAAAGCATCTTGCCCTGCGCAAGATACGCATAGGCAGCGGAGGCAAAGGTTTTGTCCAGCACCTCGGTGTTGTGCATAAGGTCTGCCCACTGGCGCAGCATCATGGCGCCTTTGGCACTGTCGCCTGATGCAAGGCCGATATCGGAGGGATCCGTGTTGGCATTGCCGAAAACGTAGCCGCCGTAGGTAAAGAGATAGCCGGCGGAAAAGTAGGTATCCACCAGGTCATCCAGATAGCCGTATTCCGTCTTGCCGCCGTTTTCCTGAATGTCCTTGCTGAGGGCATAGAGGGCGGTGAAAGTCTCAAAAAAGTCCGGCGTGCCGTTCTGATTGATGTCCCAATTTTCCTGCCAGTTGTCCGGCAGCATGGATTCGATGTAGAACAGCATCCCGCTTTGCACATTGACGGGAACGCCGCAGAAGAAATCCTCATCGTACATGGTCATCTTGTAGGCGTCCCATGCGTTTTGAGGGATCAGGTCACGGCAGCTCAGGCTGTCAATCGGCAGGGGCAGCATATGCTGCTTGGTGGCGTACTTCATCAGGATGTCGTTTGCCTGATACCATACATCCGGCCCCCAGCCGTAAGGCCCGTCCGTCGCCAGATCCTGGTATTGGTCGGCATCAAGCAGCTCCGCCTTTACGCCCCGGTCGGCATAGGCGGCATTGAAGGCATCAATCAGGGCGTCGGCGTAGCCCAGCTCGATGGCCGTGGCGTTTTCCAGCACTTTGATGGTTGCGCCCTGCTCCAATTCACCCGTAAAGCGGCTCATCACGCGCTGATAGATCTCGCTTTCGCCCAAGGCAGGCAGGGCGCAGCACAGCGCAAGCATCATCGTCAGCACCAGGCACAGCATTTTCTTCATGAATTTTCGCTCCTTTCAGGCCGTAAAGAGATAACATATGAGCAAGCGTCCAAAGAACGCATTTGCGTACCGTCCGTATAGGGGGCTTCCTCCAAAGAGGCATTCACCCACAGTTCCGCGCCCGGTCTTGCAATATGCAGCACATTGCCCTCGGCGGAAATGCGGATCCGATCTCCTTTGAGCGCCCCGCTCCTTTTGATTTTTGCAAGGCGCTTTACCGTATCATGCAGCATCGCGTCCTGCCTGTCCTTTTCCCAGGGGAAGCCGCCCCGGCAAAGGGGGTCATACCCGCCCTGCATCCCGACCTCATCGCCGTAATATACGCAGGGAATCCCCACATAAAAGAAGAGGATGGCAAAGGCCAGACAAAGCTTTTTCTTATTGCCGCCCAGCAGCGTCAAAAAGCGGTCGGTATCGTGACTGCCGATCAGGTTCATCATCATCCGCGCAGATGCCGATGAGGTGCGCTCAAAGAGCATCATCAGCCGGTCGGCCATCCCCGCAGCATCCAGGATGCCAAGCACAAGATAGTCCATCAGTGCCTTGGTCAGCCCGTAATTCATCACGCCGTCCAGCTCATCGCCGCGAAGCCATGCCGAGGAATCATGCCAGCTTTCGCCCAGAATCAGCGCATCGGGCTTGGCTGCCTTGACTGCCCTGCGGAACGAGCGCAGAAACGTTTCGCTTGCTTCGTCCATCACATCAAGCCGCCAGCCGTCAATGTCAAAATCCCGCACCCACAGCGCGCCGATTTCGCAGAAATACGCAATTACTTTTTCATTGCCCGTGTTCAGCTTGGGCAGATCCGGGCAGGCGGCAAAGGTCAGGTAATTGGTTTTTTTTGCGTCCACCCGGCTGCCATCTATAAAAAACCAATCCCAGTAAGGCGATCCTTTCCCTTTTTCGATGCAGTCCCGAAACGGCGGCCAATCCCACGAACAGTGGTTGAACACGCCGTCCAGCAGCACGCGCATCCCGCGCTCATGCGCCGCCCTTACCAGCGAGCGGAAGGCTTCCTTCCCGCCAAACCGCGCATCCACATCCGTATAATCCATGACATTGTATTTGTGGTTGCTGCGGGCGGGATGGATGGGATTGAGATACAGGCAGCTGATGCCCAAATCCTGCAGATAATCAAGATGCTCCTTGATCCCCGTCAAGTCGCCGCCGAAATAGGAATCCGGCTTCGGAACATCCGTCCATTTCGCGTTGACATAGCCCTTTTCGCCCTCCGGCAGCCCTTTGGCAAAGCGCTCCGGAAAAATCTGGTACATCACCGCCGTATCCGCCCACGAAACCACGCGGTGGACATCGCACGCATGGACAAAAGGATACTGAAAAAAGCTGTAGTAGGCATGCGCAAAGTCGTACTGTCTGCTCAGCCCCTCCTCGCTGAAATACCATTTGCGTTTTCCCTTATGCAGGATAAACAGATAGCAAAGGCGGGTGTCCTCGCCGGATATGTCCTTTTCATAATAATCAAGGCTCGTGCCGCGTCCCCAAAGCGGCATATCGCAGACAGTCCGCTCCCTGTCCCATGCATACTTGTTCAGGCAATAGCAAAGCTCCACCCTGTCAAAATCCCCCCGTGCGCAGGCAAAGCGGATGCGAAGGGTGTGCGTATCCAGGGGAAAGCAGTCAATCCCCCGCCCGAAATGACGGATGGCCAATGCATTCATGGCAGCACCTCCGTATCGGCAGATTTGCGCAGGCTGGAGGCACGAATCAAAAGACGCGGCGGCAAAAGCACCTGCTGCGGCGCTGCGCCCGCCATCAGGTCAAACAGAAGCTGCGCCGTTTTCAGCCCCTGCTGCGCCGTATCAATATCCACGGCCGTCAGCGGCGGGTCCAGGTATTCGGCCAGCGGCGCGTTGTTGAAGGCTGCAATGCCGATGTCCTCCGGCACGCGGAGCGAAAGCGTCCGCAGCGCCCGCAAAAGACCGAATGCGGCCAGATTGTCATCGCACAAAAAGGCATCCGGACGGTCCTTTTTTTGAAGCGCGGCCAGGGCCATCCGATAGGCGCTGCCCGGCGCGGAATCCGTAGGCAGAAGGAGGGGCGGACAGTTCAGCACCGATTGGTAGCCGATCAATCTGCGGCGGATAAAGCCCGTGGCGCCCGTGTGTACGCCGCCCAAATAGGCAATGCGGCGGTAGCCCTGCGAAAGCAGATGGCTTGCAGCCATTGCCGCGCCCGCACGGTTGTCAATATCCACCCAGCTGTCCGAGGGGCAGTCCGCCTCCGGCCGGCCGAGGATAACGTGCGGAAAATGCGCGATGCGCTTTAAGGTCTGCTCCGTCGCGGCGGAGGCGGTCAGGATCAGTCCATCCACCTTTTTTTCCAGCATCAGGGCGGCTACGGTATCCGAAGAATGCGCACCGCCGTTTGCAATCAGAAGATGATAGCCATGCTCCTGCGCCGCCTGCTCGATGGCATACTGGCTGCTGGCGAAAAAGGCATTGTTGAACGCCGCGCTGTCGCCTGCGTCCATGACCAGACCGATGGTTCCCGTCTGCCCGCTGGCCAGGCTCCGCGCCTGGGAATTGGGATGATAGTCAAGCTGCTCCATTGCGCTGCAGACCTTTTTGCGGGTTTCGGCGGTAATCACGGCCTTGCCGTTGATCACTCGCGACACGGTGGAAGGATCCACCCCCGCCAGCTTGGCAACATCTCGAATGGTTGCGGACATACTGTGCCTCTTTTTGTCTTATTTGGTCAATGCAAACGCTTGCATATTCACATTATAGGGGATATCCCATTATTTGTCAACCGATATGCGGAGAAAAATCACGCAAAGTTCCATGAATTTGCTTTTTCATGCGCAATCCATGCGCCACTGCGTGCAAGGCTTGATAAATCGGCGGGATGCTGATATAATAAGAAACTGAGATTTTGTCTTTATTTGATCTCCGGCAAGAATTGATTTTTCGATGAGATAAAGGAGTATGCAGCATGGCTGATTATGAAGATGTAAAGAACGGCGCAGAGGGCACTGCCGGCACGCCGGTGCGCCACCGCCGCACGGAACGCAATAAGCAGCTGTATCAGGACATTCAGCGGGAAGGCGATGCCGCCCCGAAGGCGGAGGATACCCAGGCCACCCGCAAGGTGCAGTCCATCCGCACGCCGCGCAGCACGGATACAGCCGGCACACCAGGGGACGGCAGCCGCACGGATGCCCCCGTTTTTTCCCGTACGACAGGCTATGATGCACCCCGGCAGGAGGATGCGCGCGTATACGGGGAAGAGGAGGGCGGCAATGCCTCCTATCGCGGCGGCGGCCAGTATCAGCCCCGCAGCGCCCAGCTGGATTCCCAGCTTTACCCCGACGACGACGCCTATTATGAGGACGAGGATGCCCCGCACGGCCATCGCTGGCTGGCGGTCATCCTGACGGTTCTGGTCATTTTGCTGCTTTTCTTCGGCGCAATGTGCTTCCTGCCCAAGATTGCGGCAAAGCCCGCGGACGGTTCGGGCTTTGCAGGGGCGCTGTACGACCTGCGGGATGAAATGATGCCCATTCTGCGCCTGATCGGCGTTGAAAAGGAGCAGGCGGAGATCCACCTGTTCCAGACGGCCAGCAAGGAGGCCGTTGCCGGCACGCAGACGCAGTTCAGCATTACCACCACCACCGCAGTGGAAAACGTACGCGTGGTGGATGAAAACGGCAATGCCTTCCCGGGCACGGCCCAGTGCAAAGATGCGCCCGCCAACACCACCTGGGTGGTTACGGTTGTTTTTGAAGAAGCCTACAACGGCAGCGTGTTCGCATCCGTGCAGGAGAGTGGCACCTGGCGCACTACCGACAGCCACATTGTGCTTTCCGTAGCCCTGCCCACCGCGACCCCGACGCTTGCGCCTACCGCTACCCCCACCGCCTTGCCCACGCAGACCCCCACGGCGACGCCTGAATCGACCGTCTTTGTGGTTCCCGCCACCGTGCAGATCACAAATGCGCCGACATTCACCCCCACTGCGATTCCGACGATGACGCCGACACTTGCGCCCACCGCGACCCCGACGCTTGCGCCTACCGCAACGCCCACGCCTACCCCGACGCCTACGCCCACACCCACGCCTACTCCCACCCCGACGCCTACCCCGACCCCCGTGCCCACCGACACGCCCATGCCCATTCTGGAGGCAGCGGCGGCGGACAGCGCCGATCCTTCCAAACTGAACCTGACGCAGACCGTATACAAGGACGGCAAAAAGGTGACGGACTATCGGCGTGAGGAGTCCATCAGCATGAACGCCCCCGATCAGTACAGCTACTATGACAGCGGCGTGTTCACCTTCCGCGGCAATTCCTTCCGCCAGAATGCGGCCTCGGGTACGGTAGAGGTGGAGGACGAAACGCTCTCCATCGAATGGAAGTACGAGATGGGCAGCCTGCGCACCGCCAGCAACGGCACCTGGTACGGCATCGGCTGGACGGGTCAGCCCGCCATTATCAAGTGGACCGTGGAAGCCCGCGAGCGGCTGATGAACATATACGAGAGCAAACGCAGCGTAGTTGCCATGAAGGAGGTTATCTTTGCCGGCCTGGACGGCAAGATCCACTTTGTGGACCTGAACGACGGTCAGCCCACCCGCGATCCCATTGACGTGGGCTACCCGATGAAATCCAGCGTATCCATCAACCCCTACGGCTACCCCATGCTGGGCGTGGGACAGGCCATTTCCAAGCTGGCCAACAAAACGGGTGATTACGGATACTATCTGTTTAACCTGCTGGATGGGTCGGAGCTGATGTTCATGAGCGGCAAGTCCTCCAAGCAGCAGGATACCTACTGCGCAAACGGCGCGTTTGACGGCTCGGCGCTCTTTGACCTGAACAGCGACAACCTGATCATCGCGGGCGAAAACGGCCTGATCTACACCATCAAGCTCAACACCACCTTTGACTGGAAATCCGAAACGCCTTCCCTGACCATCGATAAGGAAATCGTGTTCCTCAAGACCAAGGCCAAATCCGAGGAAACCAACATGGTGGGCGCGGAAACCAGCGTGGCCATGTACAACAACTACATCTATACCGCCGATACGCAGGGCATTCTGCAGTGCGTTGACAGCAACACCATGAAGGCCGTTTGGGCCAAGGACGTGGGCGACAATACCGATGCCGCCATCGCCCTGGACTTTGACGAAAACGGTGATTTGGCGCTGTACACCGGCAATACCGCCTACAAGCGTCTGGGCAGCAAGAAGCCCGTAACCATCCGCCGCCTGGATGCCCTGACGGGCGAGGAGATCTGGAGCTACGAAATCTCCTGCGTATACAACAAGGATCAGCTTTCCGGCTGCAAGGCCAGCCCCGTGGTCGGCCAGAACGGCATCTCGGGCCTTGTGATCTTTACCGTCAACATGACGGGCAGCGCGGACAAATCCACCATAATCGCCCTCAACAAGATGGACGGCACCGTGGAATGGAAGTATGAGATGAACGCCAACGCCATTTCCTCCCCCGTGGCCGTGTACAACGAGGCGGGCGATGCGTGGATCATCCAGGGTGATCAGAACGGCAACCTTTACATGCTGGACGGCAGCACGGGCAAGGTATGCAACGTGCTTTCGCTGGGCGGCGAAATTCAGGCTTCCCCCGCCGTATACAAGGATATGCTGGTCATCGGCACCTGCTCCAAGGACAACGCCTATATGTACGGCATCAGAATTCAATAATCTGAAATAAAAAGGGGGAAGAGAAATCAAATGTTCTCTTCCCTCTTTTGCAAAAAGCAAATCGTTGAAAAGGAGACCCGCATATGAACAAACGCTATCTTGTGGCGCTGGATCAGGGCACAACGTCCTCGCGCGCGGTGGTTTTTACCATCGAGGGACGCATGATCGGCTCTGCGGCGCAGGAATTCCCCCAGCATTATCCCAACCCCGGCTGGGTGGAGCATGACCCCGGCGATATCCTGTCCACCCAGATTGAATCCCTGCGCACGGCGGTGCGCAATACGGGCATTGACCCAAGCGAAATTGCCGCCATTGGCATCACCAACCAGCGCGAAACCACCGTTTTGTGGGAACGCAGCACCGGTGCATGGCTGCATAACGCCATCGTATGGCAGTGCCGCCGCACCGCACCCTATGTGGAAAAGCTGATTGCCGACGGCTACGGCGATATGATTCGGGAGAAGACCGGCCTGGTTCCCGATGCCTATTTTGCCGGAACCAAGCTGCAGTGGCTGCTGGACGCCCTGAATGTGCGTGACCGTGCGCGCAAGGGCGAACTGTGCTTTGGCACCATCGATTCCTTCCTGGCCTGGCACATGGTTAAGGGACATCCCCATGTGACGGATGCCACCAACGCCGGCCGCACGATGCTTTTTAACCTCCACACCCAGCAGTGGGATGACGATCTGCTGAAGATGCTGGATATCCCGCGGGAGCTGCTGCCCGAGGTGGTGGACTCCTCCCATGTAATCGGCATGCTGGATGAGGACATCCTGGGCGTGCCCATTCCCGTGGCCGCCATGGCGGGCGATCAGCACGCGGCCCTCTTCGGGCAGGCCTGCTTTGAGCGCGGCATGGCCAAGAACACCTACGGCACCGGCTGCTTTATGCTGATGAACGCGGGGGACGAGTTCAAGCTGAGTCAAAATGGCCTGCTGACCACCATGGCCTGGCGTCTTGACGGCAAGCCCACCTATGCGCTGGAGGGCAGCGTATTCATGGGCGGCGCAACCATCCAGTGGCTGCGCGATGAAATGAAATTTGTGGAAAAGGCCGGCCAGAGCGAGGCCCTGGCCACATCCATCAACGATAACGAGGGCGTTTACCTGGTGCCTGCCTTCACGGGCCTGGGCGCTCCGCACTGGAGCATGTATGCCCGCGGCACGCTCTTTGGCATGACGCGCGGCACAGGGCATGCGCAGATTGTCCGCGCGGGCCTTGAGAGCATTGCCTATCAAAGCAACGATCTGTTCCAGGCCATGAGCCGTGACCTGGGCGAAACCCCGGCTGTGCTCCGCGTGGACGGCGGCGCGACGGCAAACAACTTCCTGATGCAGTTCCAGGCGGATATCAGCGGCGTATCCATTCAGCGCCCCGCCGTGCTGGAAACCACCGCTCTGGGCGCCGCCCTGCTGGCCGGATTGGCCGTGGGTGTATACGGCAGTCTTGCCGAAACCGCCGAGGGATGGCACGTGGAAAGCAAGTTCTCCCCCGCCATGGATCCTTCGCAGCGTCAGCAGCTGCTTCACGGCTGGAAGCGTGCCGTAGATGCTGTGCTCTATTGGGCAAAGGACGAATAATTCCAAATTCAAGAACAGCCCCGTCCGACGATTTTCGTCGGGCGGGGCTGCTGTTTATCGGGACTTTTGCTTATGCGCAGATGGCGTCCGCGTTTTCTTCGATAACGGGCAGGAAGGTGATTTCGGCCTCGGCCGCATCGCCCAGCACCGTGTCCAGCCAGGCTTCATAAGCGCTCTTGCTGATGGTCTCGGTCTTGCCGTCATAGGTTACGATAAAGACCGTGCCGGCATTTTCGGCATCGACGTCATCGGGATAGGCTTCGCCGGCGTAGTTGACCGCTTCAACGGACTTGCTCCACATGTTCACTTCGGCAATCAAGTCGTAGACACCGGTCTCGGCATTGTACTGATAAAGGTTGTAGGGCCAGTAGCCTTCCTCGGCCAATCCGGAGCCGTGGGACCAGCCTTCCTTGATCATGCCGTTGTCCAGGTAGGTTACGGCGGGGAACATGTACAGCTCAGCATTCAGCGTGCGCGTTTCCTCGTCATAGGCATAAACGGTTTCGAGCTGTCCCGCCATGGGCGCGGCGGTGAAGCGAATGATCAGCTCATCCCAGCCGTCCAGATCCACGTCGTATACGGCAAAGGAATTTTCCTCTACCTTGCCGAAGCTTTCGTCAAAGGTGCTTCCGTCCGGGAAAGTCTGCTCATCGATCATCATTTTCACCGCCTCCAGATAGGCAGCATGGGCAGCACTCTGATCTACGGACGCTTCCTCGGCGCAGCAGGTTCCCACAAAGAGCAGGCACAGCGCCAGCAGCATGGCAGCAAACTTTTTCATAAAACATTCCTCCTTTTCGGGCGGCATTACATCCGTCCTTCCTTGCGCACCGGGGCTTTCATCAGCCTTCGGTACACCCGCACCCCCGCATAGGTGCCCAGCGTGTTGTGCAGGATGTCATCCGCCTCAAACCAGCCGAGTTTCAAAAAGAGCTGCGTAAACTCAATTGCCGCCGAGAGGAGACACCCAAGCAGCAGGATCACCGCCGTTGACAGGCTGTGCGCGGCGGCTTTCCGCCCCGCATCGCATCCTGCAGAGGATGGGGCAGTTATTGTATCACTTCCGCGCGCACCCGTCAATAAGAAGCCGAAAGGCAGGAAAAGCACAATGTTCTGCGCCGCCGAAACCAGCGGCAGAAGCGTGGGTGCGGCCGCATCCTCCCAGGCACCGCTCAGCAGTTTGTATACATCCGAAAAGGTGCGGCAGTCCCAGCCCAGCATTTGAATATATACATGCAGGGGGACAAAGATCACCGGGTACTCCCCCTGCGTGCGCGTAAAGAGCGTAAAAAGCCCGTTGATGAGCAGATAGGCCGGGATCAGCAGGGTCATGGTCTGCCGATAGCGATCGGAGGGCAGGTATCCTGCCAGCTGCTTTGTAATGCAGCACATGAGCACGGTCAAGGCAATGCCGACAAGTAACAGAATCATAAATTACTCTCAATTTCAATTTTCCCGCCCGAAGGCGGGCATTTAATCCGCCCAGCCGGCGGTAATTTATCATAGCATAACTTTGCCTTACTTGTACAGGCTCAGCCTTTCGAAACGGGTTACACGGCGTAAAATTTGGGTTGACTTGCGGCGGAAATTTTTATATCATGATTTTGCCGCAGTATCTGCGATAGATCAAGGAACGCGAGGCATTCGGCATGAAATTTTTGCTCTATTCCAATCCATCCAACCCGACAGCGGCGGCGCTGAGCGGGCAGGTTAAGCAGTACCTGCAGGAAAGCGGCCACACTGTACTGCAGGATGCCGCCGAGGGCAGCGTGGATATGCTGCTGGTTTTCGGCGGGGACGGCACCCTGCTGCGCGCCGTGCACGAAATGCGGATTTCCTGTCCCGTATGGTGCGTCAATTGCGGGCATCTGGGATACCTGACGGACTGTGAGCCCGATGCCGCCCTTGCCCTGCTGCCCCGCCTGCTGAGCGGCGATTACCGCCTTGAAATGCGCATGATGATGCAATCCGCTCTGCATACGGCCACGGGCACACAGGCACTTTCCGCCCTGAACGAAATTGTACTGCACCGCGGGGCGTGTCAGCATGCGCTGCACCTGCATTTGTATATCAACGATCAGCTTGCCATGCGCCTGCATGCCGATGGGCTGATTATCAGCACTCCCACAGGCTCCACGGCCTACAATCTGTCCGCCGGCGGTCCGGTGCTGATGCCCGAATCCCGCCTGCTCGCCGTCACGCCCATCTGCGCCCATGCCCCCGCCGGCGCACCCATGGTGGTGTCCGCGCAGGATACGGTGCGGGTATCCTGGCAGCCGGTTTACACCCCTGCTTCATCCGAGGCGGAACTGCCCTGCCTGGTGGCGGATGGTCAGCAAAGGATCCCCCTGCACCCCGGCGACAGCATTGACATGCGCTGCGGCGGGCAGGCAATTGCCCTGGTGCGCACGGGAAACGAAAGCTTCTGCCATCGTCTGCAGGGCAAACTGTGCATGAGCCGGGGAGAAGAATAAAAAGGAGAACAAACATCATGAATATTGCGGTTTACCTGGGTGCAAACCCCGGAAATGATCCTGCCCTTTCCGCTGCCGTCCGCGAGCTGGGGGCTTGGATTGCCCGCAGCGGGCATACGTTGGTATACGGCGGCTCCAAGGCCGGCCTGATGGGGGAGCTGGCGGGCGCCGCGCTGTCTGCCGGCGGCGCGGTCATCGGCGTTGAAACGCAGTATTTTTTGGAGCGCAATGCCGAGTATCCCGGGCTGACGCAGCTGATTGTGGCCCTCGATATCCCCGAGCGCAGGAAAATCATGATTGACCTAAGCCAAGCCTTTATCGCCTTTCCGGGCGGAACGGGCACGCTGGAGGAAATTTCCGAGGTCATTTCCCGCGTTTCCATGGGGCAGCTGCATGCCCCCTGCATCCTGTACAACTTGAACGGCTACTATGAAAGCCTGCGCGCGCTGTTTGACAAAATGCTGGACACCGGCTTGTGCACAAAGGAGCGCCTTTCCGGCGTCAGCTTTGCGGATAATCTGGAAGAAATCAAAAATCTGCTGAAAGGCAGATAAAAGTCTGCGTCTTTTATCGGGGTACGCGGATTTTCCCTCCCGCCGTACACACCGGCGATGCGGATTAAAACGACGCCCAAAGGGCGGCAAAATAAAGTATATTTCTGTTTTTTTGCGTTCAGCACTGTTCCCTGAAATACAGCGCAAGCCCCGCGATATCCGCCAGAACCCATCCGATGGGGATGGACAGCCAGA
>CAVFPH010000031.1:0-23022 GCA_963624325.1 bacterium | reverse complement strand
CTCCTGTGCCTGTGCGGGAATAAAGGCAGACAGGGTTAACAACATGGCAAGCAGCAGTGTGACGATTTTTTTCATGATCGTTCCTCCTTTTTTGTACAGTACGTGCAAAATCTTGCGCACAGATGTGCTTATAACCGCAAAAGTAAAGCATCATCCATGTTACATTGCACAATATAAACGAAAAACCCGACTGTGTCAACATATATATGGTTAATTGTGCAAACAAATGGATGCATTTGCACAATCACCATAGAAAACTTTGCCTTTTATCTTCTCAGCCCCAGCAATGTGATGGCCTGAGCCAATGTTTTTACCGGTGTGATCTCAACATCCTCCGGCAAGTGAAGGCGTTTGACCGAATCGGCAGGGCACATGATGTGACGGAATCCCAGACGTACGCATTCGTTAATACGCCGTTCCATTTGCGTAATGGCGCGTATTTCGCCTGTCAGGCCGACTTCGCCCATCACCGCAAGGTCATTTGGCAGCGGACCGTCTGAAAGGGAGGAAGCCACCGCAACGCACAGCGGCAAATCCACTGCAGGCTCGGAAAGCGATAATCCGCCTGCAACATTGATGTAGACATCCTGGTTGTACATGCGCAGGCCGGCGCGTTTCTCAAGCACTGCCAGCAGCAAAGCCACACGTGCCTGATCTGCACCGTTGACGGTCCTGCGTGGAACGGCGTAAAAGGACTGCGATGCAAGCGCCTGCAAATCCACCAGCATGGGGCGGCTTCCCTCCATGCAGCAGAAGACAACCGAGCCGCTTGCCCCGGAGGCACGATGGGATATCAGCGTTTCGGACGCGTTTTCCACGGGCATCATGCCCTCGCCCGTCATCTCGAACATGCCAAGCTCGTTGACCGAACCAAAGCGGTTTTTTACCGCACGCAGCAAGCGATATTCGTGCTGATAGTCGCCCTCAAAGTACAGCACCACATCCACCATGTGCTCCAGTACGCGCGGGCCCGCAATTGCACCTTCCTTTGTGACATGCCCGACCAAAATAATGGAGCAGCCGTTGGTTTTGGCATACCGCATCAGTACGGCGGCGCTTTCGCGTACCTGGCTGACACTTCCGGGTGCGCTGGCCAGATCGGGCCGATACATGGTTTGGATGGAATCGATTACCGCAAAATCAGGCTGGAGGGCAGTCAGCTTTTCCTCAATCGCATCCATGGCATTTTCCGCCAGGACGAGAATTTCGTCGTGGCCGACGCCCAGACGATCGGCCCGCAGACGGATCTGCCGGGTGCTTTCTTCGCCCGTAATATAGAGCACCCGTTTTCCGAGACGTGCCATCCGTGCGCAAACCTGCAAAAGCAGGGTGCTTTTTCCCACGCCCGGTTCACCGCCTACCAGCATCAGGGAACCTTCCACAATGCCGCCGCCCAAAACACGGTCGAATTCACCGATCCCGGTCGGTTCATGGCTTTGCACGCCGGCTTCGATTTCATAAATTTTCTGCGCTTGTGCACCTGTTCCGCCGCGCTGCTTTTGCACTTTCGGAGCGGCCGCGGCAGGCTGCGGCGCGGTTTCCTCCAGCGTGTTCCAGCTTTCGCAGGACGGACATTTGCCGTACCAGCGGGGGGATTCATATCCGCAGGAGGAGCAGACGAAAACTGTCTTGGACTTTGGCATGGCAATAACCTCATACGGCGCAGCCGCAGCACGCCGTTATTCAATCTTGCAGAGAAATTCTGAGGCGATACGCGGCCTCACGTCTGCATTATAATAGACAAGAGCCGAATATGTCAATGAACACAAATGACACATGTCCGACAGAACTGCCAATAAAAAACGATAAAGACTGTGACACAATCTTTACCGTTGAAATGTCGGCAAAATAAATTCAAGGCGATGCGGCTTCAGGCCAAGGATAGTAGAGCTCGTCTTCAGGCAGGTAATCGATTTTGCCGTCCGACAACGCATTGATCTGCCCGATGACAGACGGCAAATCACGTGCGCGGATCAGAACGGTGGCATCCACGGCAGATTGAAATTCGCTGCGTTCCAGAATGCAGGGGAGCGACTGCAGGCTGTAGCTGAACTTATCCCACAGGGAATAAGGCACATCAAAAAGCACCCGCTGCGTCAGCTCCATCACCGATATCTGAGCGGCGCTCAGCGCCAACGCACAGCTGTGCGAATAGGCGCGTACCAACCCGCCGGCTCCAAGGAGGATGCCGCCGAAATATCGCGTTACCACCACACACAGGTTGACAACCCCGCGTGCTTTGAGCACTTCCATCATCGGCAGCCCTGCCGTGCCGCCCGGCTCACCATCATCGCTGTAGCGCATAATCCCGGCGTTTTCACCGATTACATATGCATAGCAGTTGTGCGTAGCGTCGCGGCATTCCTCACGTATGCGCTTCAAAAAGGCCAGTGCCTGCTCCTCCGTTTGGCAGGGGCAGGCATGGCCGATAAAGCGGCTTTTGTTGATAATGTATTCTTCGCGGGCGGTTTGCCTGATGGTTTTGTAGCTGTCCATGAGACGAAAATCAGATCAAAACCAGGCGGCAGTAGCTCTTCTTGCCTTTGCGCAGCAGCAGGCCGTCCGTGCCGATCATATCTGCCGTGATGACGAAATCGATATCCGTTACCTTGCTTTCGCCCACGGTAGCACCGCCCTGCTGCACAAGTTTGCGGGCCTCACCGCGGCTGGTGCACAGGCCGCAGCTATTCAGCAGCGTGGTCAGGCGGCCGTCTGCGGCAAGCAGATCGCGGGTAATGTTGAACGTGGGTACATCCTGAGATGCGGCACCGCCGCCGAACAGCGCGCTGGCTGCCTGCTGCGCTTTAAGAGCCTCCTCTTCGCCGTGAACCAGCTTGGTGCACTCAAAGGCCAGGACTTTTTTGGCCTCGTTGATTTCCTGACCGGGCAGGGCGCTGAGACGGCGCACTTCGTCCATGGGCAGGAAGGTGAGCAGCGCCAAGCACTTGCTGACATCCTGGTCGGCAATGTTGCGCCAGTACTGGTAAAAATCGTAGGGAGAGCACAGATTGGCATCCAGCCACAGGGCGCCTTTTTCGGTTTTGCCCATCTTTTTGCCTTCGTGGTTCATCAGAAGCTTGAAGGTGCAGGCATAAGCGTCCTCATGCTCCTTGCGGCGAATCAGATCCGCGCCGGCCAGCATGTTGCTCCACTGGTCATCGCCGCCCATTTCCAGACGGCAGCCGTAATGCTTAAAGAGCTGCAGGAAGTCGTAGCTCTGCATCAGCATGTAGTTGAACTCCAGGAAGGTCAAACCGCGCTCCAAACGCTGCTTGTAGCATTCGGCGGTTAGCATGCGGTTGACGGAGAACAGAGAACCGATATCACGGATGAAATCGATATAGCCGAGGCCGCGCAGCCAATCGGCGTTGTTGACAATCAGCGCCTTGTCATTGCCGAATTCAATGAAACGGGAAAGCTGTTCCTTGATGCAGGCTACGTTATGGTCGATCGTTTCCACGGTCATCATCTTGCGCATGTCGGTTTTTCCGCTGGGATCGCCGATCATGGCCGTTGCACCGCCCACCAGGGCAATGGGCTTATGGCCTGCGCGCTGCATGTGTGCCATGGCGATGATGGGGATGAAGTGGCCGAAATGCAGGCTGGTGGCGGTAGGGTCAAAGCCGACGTAGAAGGGGGTGGATTCACGCTCGAGCTGCTTGTAGAGGTCATCCTCAAAGGTGACCTGAGCAATAAATCCGCGTTCTTTGAGCGTATCGAGAATGTGCATGTGATGTTCCTCCAAACTGATTATTTTAATTGTATTGTTGATTTATTTCAGGCATTCGCCAAGCAATGCCATGCCGCGCCGGATGGTGGGGATATCGGCATTGGAAAAATTGAGCCGCAGGGTATTTTCATGTCCGCCGTTCGGATAGAAATATGTGCCGGGAACATAGGCCACACCCTGCTCCACAGCCTTCATCAGCAAATCTGTAGCGTTGATGCCTTCCTGCAGGTAAGCAAAAACAAACAGACCACCCTCGGGATGCGTATAGTGCTGCACACCGTTCATGGTGGACAAGCCTTCCAGCATGCAGTCAAGCTGGGCGCTGTAGCGCACACAAACTTCCTGCACATGGGGGCGAAGCAGATCACGGCGCAGGTAGGCATCCACAACCGCCTGATTCAGGTTGGCAGTGTGCAAGTCGTCCGACTGCTTGCAGATGACGCATTTCCGCAGAAGTTTGGGTTCGCACACAAGGAAGCCCACACGCAGGCCGGGAGAGATAACTTTGGAGAAGCTGCCCATCAGGGCAACATGACCGTCTGAATCGAAAGACTTGATGGCAGGCAGCGCTTCACCGCGGTAGCGCAGGGAGTGATAAGGATCATCCTCTGCAACCAGCATATCATACTGCGAGGCAAGCTCGGCAATGCGCTTGCGGCGTTCCAGCGGCATGGTCACGCCGGTGGGATTCTGGAATGTGGGGATGATATACAGCATCCGCGGATGGTAACGGCGAATGGCATCTTCCAAAGCATCAATGCGCAGCCCCTGATCATCGCTTTCAACGGGAACAACCTGCAATTGATGCAGATGCATGGCCTGCGTAGCCCCCAGAAATGTCGGATTTTCTGTCAAAATGACATCGCCAGGGTCGGTAAAGGCATCCAGCAACAGGTTAAATGCCTGCGTAGAGCCGGTGACGGGCAGAATGCAGGCCGCATCGGCAGCAACATCAAATTCGCTTTGCAGATAACCTACAAGGCTTTCACGCAGGGAAGGAAGTCCTTCCGTCATGCCGTACTGCAGCAGGACCTTACCGTTGGAGGCTACAAGCTCACGGCAGATATCGGCAACAATCTCATCGGGCAATGCGGCGGGAGAGGGATTGCCGCCGCCGAAGGAGATAACGCCCGGACGGGCAGTCAGCTTGAACAGCTCACGGATGGCACTGCCGTTGACACCATCTACACGGGAGGCAAATTGTTTGGATTCCGCCATACTGATTTTGACGCTCCTTTTTTACAGAATCAGAAAACGCCTTCCGGCATACGCCGGAAGGCGATGAATACACCACTGTACCACTTCCGTTCGGAAAGCGGCTTGCACCGTTTTCCCTCAGGGAGAACAAAAATTCTCCTGCGCTGTAACCGGCGCACCGACGTTCCCTACACAGTTGCCCTTCGGGTTCGCGCTCCCGGGCGTATTCACACCGCCGCCCCTGCCCGCTTGCACCGGCCGCGGACTCTCTGAAAGGGGAAATGGCGGGGCTACTTGTCCCGATCCCTGCGTTGTTTCATTATAGAAAATATTATCTCGGATGTCAAGCCCCAAACTATTGTTATCGTTTTGTCAAAGCCGGATCAGCTGCGCATTTTTTCATTCCTTTCTGTTTGAGATGGATTCATTAAAGTCAAGAAGAAAAGAATGCCAAGATTAAAAAGCATCCGCTGACGGTATCTCAAATGGAATGGGCAAAATGGATTTTAACAGGGGAGAGGACTCCATCAAGGCCGTATAAGGAGAAAAGAAAAACTCCACCGCTCGCTGCCGGACAAAACAGACATCGGGAGATTCCTGCGTTTCGCGGACGGTGACTTCGTGATTGCACACATCAATTGCGTATCTGCCGCTCCCTTCCACATCAAATGCAAAATGTCCGTCGCACATCGGCTGATATCCGGCCTTGAAAGTCAACAGGGTTTCCAATGTATTTTGCCAATTGATTATGTGCAGCATTTGTGCATCAGCTATGGTGTAGTTTTCCGCGATGCTCTTTAAATAGCTTGCGCGCACACGCTGATACATAGGAACGATGATTTTGCAGTCCGTGCGATCTTTCATCCATGCTTTCAAAACATTGGGTAAAAGCCGCTCATCCGTCAGCGCTAATTCCGTAATCTGCCGATCATTGACACACAGATAGCCTATAAACGTGCCGTCCTGCTCCACATCTTCCAACGCATATAAGCTGCTGCCCCACGAATGCATGATGTCCAGCAGACGGAGACGATCTCTTTCGCAGGTGAGCATCTGCCGCCGCGACAGATGCCAGATATCATCCAGCACACAATCGCGGGCATCGTCCACCAAACGGATGCATACAGCATCTGAATCCACATCTGACATAGCATGGCGGACATTATCACCATTCACGGAAAAACACAATTTCGTGCCGCCCTTTTCAAAGCCATAGTAACCATAACGCTGGCGTCTGCCGCCGAGCACAAGCAAATCATAACCTTGCTTTTCCGCATCGTCCAAAACCAGCTGCATCAGCGCTTTCATATGCCCGCAGCCGCGGGCATACGGATGTACGGAGACAGAACCGATGTAGCCTGCTTTCAGAAAAGAATTTCCTTCTACCCGCAGATTTAACGGGAGCAATGCTACTGTACCGCGAATGTGCCCATCTTCCGCGGCGACATAGTGATAACGGGAAAATCCGGAGTGCGCATATACCTTGGGCAGCAGACGGCTGAAATCATGCGGCTGGACATGCATGCTGAAAACCATGTTGATAAAATCCAGAATGTCGGATTCTTCATCCGGACGCGCCAAACGGTACTCTGCCATAACATGTTCTCTCCTTCAATGAGATATATCCAGCATAACGCAGAAAGTTTACAATTGCAAGTGCTTTTGCACTTTACAGCAGGGGAAAAATAAGTGTATCATGATAATCGGCTTTGAAACGGAAATTCAAGGCTGACCGCGAAATTTACACGGTTGGGGGGTGACAGCCTACGGCAAAACGTAGTATAATGAGGAGGCTCGTTCTCTGCTTTGCCTGCGCGGGCATGTTGCTGGCGGCAGCTCTGCTTGCAAAGCATTGCTTTGACAGCAGCAAGGCAGAAACACGGGCGCAGGCAAGCTCCGACGGCTTAAATACCTATCACTATGATCTGGTATTTCGCCCAGATGAAGGTACCCTGTCCGTTACGCTGACGCTGGACTTCACCAACCGTACGGAAGATACGCTCAGCGAGATTGTTCTGCGCACATGGGCAGGTGCCTATGCAAGCGAGGACACCAGCCCTGCAGCCATTGAGGAAACATATGATGCATGTTATCCGAATGGCTTTTCAGCCGGAGATATTCGGTTGGAAGGGGTATGGTGGAATGGCCAAATTGCAGATGCTGCATTCTCGGATGATGCACGAACAGTCCTTAGCGTGCTGATTGATCCGCTTGAGCCCGGGAAAAACGGGCAGCTGCTGATGCATTGCGAGCTGATCATTCCCCATTGCGCCCATCGCTTCGGCACGGACGGCAGCACTTGGCTTCTCGGCAATGCCTTGCCGATTTTGTCGGTATGGCAGGACGGTGCATGGCGCGATGACGCGTATTCCGCAATCGGAGAGCCGTTTATCAGCGAATGTGCCAACTACGAGGTTACGCTGATTGCTCCTGCGGGGTATGTTTGTGCATCGGGCGCGGACGATTCCTCTGAAAAAACCGCAGACGGACGTATACGCTACACTATCCAAGGAAGTGCCATGCGTGATTTTGCCCTTGCACTGAGCGATACTTGGCATACTGCGCAGAAAACGGTGAACGGGATTCGGATAACCGCCTACGCCGGCGGTCGGGATGCTGCCAAGCGCATGGCCGGCTATGCTGCGCAGGCACTGAAGATCTATAACCGTCTGTACGGAGATTATGCCTATGATCAATTGACCATCTGCGCAGCAGATTTTCCGCTGGGCGGCATGTCGTATCCGGGGCTGATCTTGATTGGCGAAGCGCAAACTTCCGAAGAAGAGGCGGATTCACTGGAGCTGCTGATTGCCCACGAAGCAGCGCATCAGTGGTTTGGAGCATTGGTCGGCAATGATCAGACGACAGACGCCTGGCAGGATGAAGCGCTGTGCGAACATGCCATGCTGTGTTATGCACGCGAGAAATACGGATCAAGCGCCTATGAAAACCTGCGCTTACTGCGGGTGGAGGCTCCTGTGCGCGAGAAAATCGGGCAGGCAGTTACGCCTGGGGCACCGATATCCTATTTCGGCTCATGGCAAACCTATTCCACGGTGGTTTACGGACGAGGAGCAGCACTGCTTGTGGCGCTGGAGGAAATGACTGACGGAAAACTGGACGAAATGCTTCACGATTACTGTGATGTATATGCCTTCAAATTGGCATCCCGCGAAGACTTTGAACGGTTCTTTTCCGAGCAGAGCGGCATGGATATATTGCCGCTGATGCAGGATTATTTAGACACCTATGGTTACTAATTGGATTGGAGAGATGCTGCTATGAAACTTTCTGCCCGCATTCTTCTGTGCGCAGTAGCTGCGCTGATGATTCTGGCTTTGCCTTTTGCCGTTCCTTCCGGCAGTATGCTGGAGGAGTATCAGGATACCTGGGCGGATCAGGCTTGGGACAGCGGCCTTGTACACCTGCTTGTTCCGTCAGCCCATGCCGAGGAAAGCGAGACGGAAACGTCCTACAGCCTGCCCATTGATTTTTCCGCAGGCATGAAGCCGAACCCGGATGCCTATACCGAGGACGGTTATCAGGACGATTCTCTGACGGTCAAACTTGAAACCCGCGAAGAAGAAGGCGTTACTTGGCGCATTGCCTATGTGCAGATTAAGGACGCATCCCAGCTGCGCACGGGTATTGCAGGCTCCAAAGTGACCAGCAACCGCTCTACTTACATCAGCGCGATGGCAAAAGAATACAATGCTGTTCTTGCCATCAACGGCGATTACTTTGCTGATCAGGAAACAAAGAAAACATATGAAATCCGCATGGGACAAACCCGCAAGGCAAAGACAAACAAGAAAAAGGACATTCTGTTTATCGACGAAAACGGCGATTTCCATCTGTTTATAAAATCTGACAAAACGGAAATGGAAGCCTTCAGTGCGTCGGGTCTGCAGGTGATTAATGCATTTACCTTTGGTCCTGCTCTGGTCAAGGATGGCCAGCTGCTGACGGTTGATAAGGGGTACGGCTATAACCCCAACGGAGAAGAGCCCCGCATGGCAATCGGACAGGTGGGTCAGCTTTCCTATGTGGTTGCTTTGGCTGAAGGCCGCAGCAGCACGTCGTCCGGTGTTACGCAACAGGAACTGGCGGATTTTATGTACAATGAGCTGCACTGCGTGCAGGCATACAATCTGGACGGCGGCAATTCCGCAACCATGATTTTCAACGGGGAGTATTATCAGACAGGCCGTACCATCAATAACGAACGGCAGCAAAGCGATTTTATTTACTTTGCCACCGCTGTAGATCCGGAAACATGGAGCAATTAAGCAAATGTTGGATGAAGCTGCTTATTTTTTGATCGGGAACGTCAAAATTTACTATTATGGGCTGCATATAGCGCTCGGTGCGCTGGCTGCAGTGATTGCGTTTGCCTTGTGCTGCCGCACTAAAAAAATGCCGAGCGGTACCGTTGTGCTGTATGCCGTCTTCGCGATTCCGCTGGGGGTCATCTGCTCACGGTTGCTGTTCTGCCTGCTGGACGGCAGCTTCCGCAGTATTTTTTCCCTGCAGGCTATGCTGTGCTTCTGGGGCGGCGGACACTCCATGACGGGCGCCTTGGTTGGCATGACAGCAGCCGCGGTTATTACAGGCAAAATTGTCAAATATCCTTCTTTGCGTCTGCTGGATATCTTGATGCCTGCCGTATTGATCTTTGTTGCTTTTGCGCGTGTCGGAGAACAGTATACGGAGATGCTTGGACGCAGCCGCGCACTGGTCAGCGAAATCTGGCACGAAGGCTGGCTGATTGCGGCCGATGAATACGCATTGTACTTAAAGACCTACGTTTTGGAAGCGCTTTGCGCATTGATTCTGGCAGCAGTTCTTCTTCCGCAAGCCCTTTGCGGGAAAAGAGCGGGAGATACCCTGCTTACTGCCATGCTTCTGTTCGGATGTACGCAGGTGCTGTGGGAAAGCCTTCGCTTTGACTCGCATATGAGAGAATCCTTCGTCAGCCTGCAGATGCTTTTGTATGCCGTAATGTTTGCGGTGCCTTTGCTGCTGGTTGCCGCTCGTTATTCCAAGGCCTGCAGCCATGCATGGCCCGTATGGCTTGCCATTGGTGTAATTGCACTGGTTGCCGGCGGCGCAATTGGCCTCGAGTTTATGATTGACCGTTCCGGCATCAGCCGTTTTCTACTGTATATCCCTTATGTTTTGCTGCTTGTCCTGCCGGCAGCATGCGGCTTGATATTTAAAAGAAGGAGCCTTCAATAGGTATGACAAAAGAACAGATTGCGCGAATCAATGAGCTGGCACGCAAAAAAAAGACGGTTGGCCTAACGACGGGTGAGCTGCAGGAACAAGCTGAGCTTCGTGCCGAGTATCTCAAGGATTTTCGTGAAGGATTTAAACAGCAGCTGGATCATACTTATATCCAGTATGAGGATGGACATCGGGAAAAGCTGACCGAACGTCCGCCGAAGCAATGAGGTAGAAAATGAAATTGTCAACCCTTTGCTATATTCAGCGGGATAACTGCTACCTGATGCTCCATCGGGTAAAAAAACAGCACGATGTGAACGAAGGCAAGTGGATCGGCGTGGGCGGAAAGCTGGAAGAAAATGAGTCCCCTGAAGAATGCATTGCCCGTGAAGTCAGGGAAGAAACAGGCCTTGATTTGGTGCATCCGCACATGCGCGGCTTGCTTACGTTTATCAGCCCCGGATGGGACAGCGAAATTATTTTCCTCTATACCGCAGAAGCCGAGGGGGAGATGATCACGGATTGCAATGAGGGAGACCTGAAATGGGTTCCCCTTGAAGATGTCCCGAAACTGAACCTATGGCTCGGCGACCGCGTATTCCTTGATATGCTGCTGAAGACAGAAAAGTTCTTTTCCATCAAATTTGTCTATGATGGCGATGATTTAGCTTATTGCGCATTGGATGGCGAAGACATCACATCAAAAGTACTGGGAGAGTATAAATGAGAAAGCTGTTGTGCCTGATCCTTGCAATGATAATGTTGCTGCCGATTTTTTCCGCTCAGGGAGAAAAGCTGACAGCGCGTTGGACCGCAAGCCCCAGAATAAATGCCACAATTTATGCCGAAAAGAGCACGGAGAGCAAGGCACTTGGACGCATGTATTTGGGCAGCAGCGTGAAGGTATACTCTTTTGATCCGCAATGGGCCTACATTACCTGCGGCGGTGTAACCGGCTACGTGCTGCGCAATCATCTTGAATCCGGAAAAGCGATCGATGCTTCCACTACACCTCCCTTTGGCGTAGAACTCTACAACTATGTCGGCACGGCAGGAGCGAACGGGATGCAGATACGCACAGCGGCGGATGATGATGCCGACGTGCTTATTTCCCTTACCGCAGGGACGCGTATTTCGATTATCGATGTTGTGGATGGGTGGGCATATTTGGCCTACTATCGGCAGTATGGATATGTCAATACAAATGAGCTTGCCGAACTGCTGCCTGTATGCGCCAAGGATGATGAAGGAACTGACGAAGCCCCCATTGCCACCTTTACAACTTACTATGTAACAGGCTCGGATGATGAAAGCAAGCACGGCAAAGAGGTAAATATCGGCGTTAACTGCGATTATATCAACAACGAAATCATAGAAAGCGGAAAGACAATTGATTACAATAACCATTACGGCCCATTCTATGCAAGTAAGGGCTATGTGAAGGGTCCCGTGCTGATTGAAACCGGATGGGGCCTTGGCCCGGGCGGCGGGGTGTGCCAGGTGTCAAGCACGATGTACAACCTGCTGCTGCAGCTGCCGGGCATCACAATTACCTTGCGGCGTTCACATGGTTCCGGCAGTGCGGAGTATCTTCCTGCGGATATGGATGCTGCAGTCGGCAATGAGTCCAAGGGCATCAATTTTATTTTCCGCAACGACTATGATTTCCCGATTCGCTTTGAGGCGCAGGCACAGGATGGTGCGCTTTTCCTGGCCATCTACAAGGTCACGGAATAATCTGAACGATATCTCCTTCGCTTGCCATGCCAAACAGAGTGCGCATATCTGCATCCGACAAGGAAATGCAGCCGGCAGTCCAGTCTGATTCACAGCCGCCGCCGTGAATGTAAATTTCACCGCCTAAGGGAGTTCCCCACGGCGGTCTCTTTTTTTCATTATCCGCTTTTTTAAACAGGGTCAACAAACAGCCATCCAAACGCCCATCCAAGACGGCAAGACGCGCATCCGCTAATGAAGGATAGCTGATGCCAAGCGCACAGCCGAATTTTCCCGAGCTGCGCTTGAGACAAATGAAGTATTCTCCTTCCGGCGTTTTGCCGTCACCTTCACGCAGCTTTTGCCCGATGGGATTTTTCCCCAGTGCAATCCGGCAGCAAAATTGCTGCGACTCATCTTTTGCTGTTAGTTTACGTGCGGATTTTTCAATCAGAATATGCATGGCTGTTTTACCTAAACTCAAAGGCCTTTTCGTCAGCGATAATAGCGTGAAATTGGCTTGACCATTTTGCGGCGCGGCTTCTTGCTTCTAAAGCCCATCAGGTGTTTGATGCCTTTTATCAGCCCCCAGATAACGGCAATTATCGCCACGATGAACAGGAAAATTTCAACGGTGAAGCGGGGAAAGGGATTCGGATCATTCAGGGTATCGGCAATTAATTCGTCCAGAGACGGATAATCCAGTACGCGGCGGGCAATGCTGCGGGAAGCGACCAGCTCGTATTCGATCGGTTCGCCTTCCTCAGGATAGTAGGTCAGCGTAGCCATCACATCCCCTGCCTCAATGGGGGCAACAGGATCGTGAACGTATTCGATGGCAACCAGATCATTGAAGTTGGCAGAGAGGTAATCCAGCCGGGATTGAAGCGTTACGATGGTATCATTCGATGAATCAGTCAGCTTGTTGAGCGACAGCTCCAGCTGCCCCAGCTGCGGATCATCCAAGTCGTATTTGGAAATTTCCAGAACCTTTGGGTTCATGGCATAGAGCTCAGCCACGCTGGTGCTGACATACTGGGTAAAGCCGTATTCCATCAGCCTTTTTGTGTCGCTCCAGCATTCGCCGTAACTGCTGCATTTGAAAACGACGGAGATAAAGGTAACGCCGTTTCTTGTGGCAGAGCCTACAAAACAATAACCTGCCTTGGAGGTATAGCCTGTTTTGATGCCGTTTGCGTCCGGGTAGAGGGAGAAAAGCTCGGACATTTTGGAATCCAAACGACGGGAACCATGCATGTTGGTGCGGGGAAGCGCGTAGGTAATGGTGGATGCGATTTTAGCGAACGTTTCATCTTGTATGGCTTCGCGGGCGATCAATGCCATATCGCGTGCCGTAGTGTAGTGATTTTCATCATGCAAGCCGCTCGGATTGGCAAAGTGCGTATTGGTACATCCGATGGATGCTGCATACTGATTCATCGTTTCCGCGAAGGCTGTGATGCTGCCGCTGATGGTTTCTGCAATCAGGTTTGCACCATCGTTGCCGGATTTTACCATTGTGGCATAGAGAAGATTTTCAAGCGGAAGCTGCTCTCCCTCCGAAAGAGGGATGACGGAAGCATTTTCCTCCAACTGCAGGGCACTTGCGGAGGTTGTAACGGTCTGATCCAGATCACCCATCAGGATGGCCAGATAGGTAGTAAGTATCTTGGTAGTGGAGGCAGGGTACATGCGCACATCCGCATTTTTTTCATAAACGACCATGCCGGTGCTGGCCTCAATCAGGATGGCGGCAGAGGCATTCAGATCATTGTCATTTAAGTTTTCAGGGTGATCGCTGTCATACGCGGAGGAAGAGGAAGCGCAAGCTGCCGGAAAAACACCGATGAGCAGCACCAGTACAACAAGCAGCAAACATCCGAAACGCTTAAACATGCGCGCAGCCTCCTTCCCCAAATAAAATGCCCTAATAGTATACCATAACGGAGAGGAAAAGTACAGACTTGCAATTGGAAGGTTCGTTCGCGTCGCTGTTTACTGCGCAAGGTTTTGCAGGCTGCTGCTTGCTATACTTCCGTCCTGCATCCGAACTACATGCGTAAAAAAGGGCAGCAATCGCTCATCATGCGTGACCATGATGATGGTTTGACCTTCGTCATGCAGTTTGGACAGTAGCGTCATCACATCTTGCCCGGTTGTCGAATCGAGCGCGCCCGTCGGTTCATCCGCAAGAATTACCTTCGGATGATTGACCAGCGCGCGTACAATTGCGACGCGCTGCTGCTGTCCGCCCGAAAGCTGGGTCGGAAAGGCATTCTTTTTTCCTGATACGACAGAAACGAAAAATCCGGGCTGCTTTTCAGCCATTGATAGAGCGCTGCTTGACGCTGCGTCACATCACTTTCATCAGCTGTGCTGCCGATGAGTGCCGCTTCATCGCTTTTATCCTGCATTCGGCAGATGCTTGCATCGCCGTAAATTCCTGCTATTTGCGCTGTACTGACAGTGTAGCCCGCATTGACAGAGAGCGATTTGTTCAAAAGGATCAATGCTAAAGCAAATTGCGCTATCATGATAAGTGAGATCAGCTTATTATGCTTTAGCTTTCGGATAAAGTACATCAACATGCGTTTTACCTCGCCAATGCCTGCGGCAAAATCTTTTTGACGGCGGATACGGCAGGAACACACCCAAACAAGCTGATCAAAATGCAGATGCCGTATACCGCCAGTGAGTAAGATATATGCAACGTGCAGTCGCTGTAATGCAGCCATTGCATGATTTGGGCGTGCTCGGCTTTGTACAGCGGCCATGCAGCTGCGTAGGCAAGCACACTGATAAGCAGCATCCGCGCAAGGACATACAGCATGATCTCCCATGTTGTTGCGCAGAGCTGCTTGCGGATGGCAATCTCTCTCTTTCTGCGCTCAATTCATTCCAGCGTCACACTGAAGGAGGAAACAAGCACCATCAGCATCGAAACCAGCAGAAATTCGATGACGGTATCGTCACTCAGAACATCCGTAACCGAAGGGATATACTTGTTTAGCGCGATCTGCGCAATCGCTGTATCTTCATCGAGATAGGGCGACAATGCTGCCAGCAAGCGATCATAGCGCTGATCGTGTTTTTCCGCATAATCAATGATATATTCGCCGTCTGCCGTGCTCTGCGCCTCTGCAAGCAGCGAACTGAGGTTGATATAGCATGTATCATCGTAGCTGCTCTGCTTGTCTGCATAGCCCAGCACACCAATAATCGTATACGGCATGGTGTCAAAGTAGATGACGGGCGTCTTATCAATCCATTCTGCCTGTTTTTCATACACGGTTTTGCCCGCAACGGCGTATCGTTCGGACGACTGCAGGTGATCCGCCGAAAAGAAAGTGCCCTCCAGAATCGGCCGTTTTGAGGCAGTTTCTCTGCTCCATAAGGCAGTGACGCTTGCATATGGAAATACCTTATAAATGGCAGCGCAATCCATATCACAGATCAGCGCACTGCAAAGGGAGGACATGCCGGCATGATAATTCTGCACATCCAGCGCTATTGCGTTTTTTGAGATCGCGCCGCGAAACTCGCTTTGCGCTGACATCGAGCTTTGAATAATTCCGCTGAGCAGCAAAGCCAGCAGCGCAATGACGAAAAATTCGATGATAATTCGATAGTATCTCCTGATAACCTGTCTCATACTGCCGCTCCTTTTTGATAAATGTCTACCATCCAATAAGTACGCCGGAAATTACGGCGCAGAGCACGGCAGATCGCTGCTGTATTTGGCAAAGCCGTATTCCATCAGCTTGACTGTATCGCTCCAGCATTTCGTGTAGCTGCTGCACTTGAACACGACGGAAATATAAGTGACACCGTCTCTGGCAGCCGAACCGACAAAACAATAGCCGGCCTTGGATGTATAACCCGTTTTGATGCCGGATGCATCCGGATACAGGGAGAAAAATTTTGACATTTTGGAAACCAGCCGGCGTGAATCGTGCATGTTGCTGCAGGGGAGAGGGTAAGAGACGGAAGCGGCGATTGCCCTGAACGTTTCATCCTGCATGGCTTCGCGGGCGATCAGTGCCATATCGTATGCCGTGGTGTAGTGATCCTCGTCATGCAGACCGCTCGGATTTACAAAATGCGTATCGGTACAGCCGATAGATGCTGCATACTGATTCATCATTTCAGCAAAAGCGGTATTGCTGCCGCTGATGGTTTCGGCAATCAAATTGGCTCCGTCGTTGCCGGATTTTACCATTGTGGCATACAAAAGATCTTTCAGAGAAAGCTGCTCTCCCTCTGAAAGCGGGATGACGGAAACGCCTTTTTCTAATTGAACGGCACTTGCGGAGGCTGTAACGGTTTGGCTTAGATCACCCATCACAATGGCAAGGTAGGCAGTGAGTATTTTGGTGGTAGAGGCAGGGTACATGCGCACATCTGCATTCTTTTCATAAATTACCATGCCCGTATCGGCTTCAATCAGGATGGCTGCAGAAGCATTCAGGTTGCTGTCGTCTAAAACTTCGGGATGATTGCTGTCGTAAGCAGATGAAGAAGCATTAGCTGCCGGAAAAATACAGATAAATATCATCAGAACGACAACAAGCAGACATGCAAAACGCTTAAGCATGCGGCTGATACCCTCCTAAATTCATTTTGATGCATCCATGCGGCAAGATAAAAGTTCGGCTGCTGTTCGCGGGCATTTGATTTGACAGGTTGAAATCTTAAGCGCTGATTGTTATAATCATAAGGTAGCTGCCTGCTGCACCTTTCATTGAAATCCAAGGAGGAAAACCGATGAAGCAATTGCGCAGAATGATACTGATTATCCTGCTGGTCTTATGCCTGGCGGTGCCATCATCCGTTGCCGAGTCGGATACTGCGAATTTTCCATCGGACGCACCGCGGGACGGCGAATTTGCGCCGGACGGTTCCGCTTTTCTGGATGAGGGCGTTTTTTCCATTGACGATATTCCAACTGACTACCTTGAACCTTCCGATATGCCCGGTACGGTGGAACAGATGCGGTATACCACTGCAAATGGCAGCACGAAAAGCCTGATGGTTTATCTGCCTACGGGATATGCAGAATCCGAGCAGCGCTATCCTGTACTCTATTTGCTGCATGGCTCTGCAGGCACACCGAAAAACTATCTGAACCCGAACAGCTGCACAAATCTGCAATCTTTACTTGATAACATGATCGAAAACGGCGATTTGCAGCCACTGATTGTAGTCGCCCCCACCTACTATGCATCATCGGGTGACTTTGCCAAATACATGCCGCTGCCCGAGCAGGTAAAGCTGGTTTCTGATTTTCCGCAGGAATTAGCCGATTGTATCGTTCCCGCAGTCGAAGCAAAATACAGAACTTATGCCGAGATAACTGATGCGGACGGACTCCGTGCCTCACGTATGCAGCGGGCTGTTGCGGGCTTTTCATTAGGGGGCACTGCTGCATGGTATACCTTCCTTCAGCGCATGGATACTTTCGGATGTTTTCTTCCTATCAGCGAGGCCTCCTGGGATGATGGGGATGGGGGGATCGGCGGAATCTGGGACAGTGATCTATCGGCTAAAGTTCTCTATGAAGCCGTTATTGCGCAGGGCTTTTCCAAATACGACTTCAGGCTTTTCGTCGCAACGGGAACCAATGATGAGGCATTTGAAGTATCCACAAAGCAAATGATTTCTTTGCTTGAGTACGCAGATCTTTTCATTCCCGGCGCAAATACCAGCTGCTCCATGATGCTGGACGGAACTCACACATTATCCGCACTTTACACATACATGTACCATATCCTGCCGAGACTGTTTGACTTGCCGCAAATTTAAATTGCTGTCTGCACGTCGATTGCAGGCAGATCTGCAGCTGGAATTTCATTCGTAAACCATCCCCAGGTGTGCCAGAATTCCAGGCTGTCGGCTGAAAAGACGCAGGCCACGAACCCGAGCACGAAAAATACTGCAAATGCAATCAAAGCTATAAGGGCAATGGTGCGTAAACGGCGCTTGGCCTTTCCGAAAAACTGCGGATTGATCGGCAGAGGGGGAAGCACAGCCCCGCCTGAAGCAGACACCAGCATGTTTTGCCCGATGCGCATAAAACAGCGGACAAGCTGACGCAGAAATGCGGCATAATAGACGCATGCAACCGCCATCAAAACGGCCAAAGCCATACAAGCAGGAGCAAAGATTGCCTTGCACCAGTATGGCATAATCGGAAGCAAGGGAAAATCTATCCCCGAAATCAAAAATATGGAAAGACCTGCCAATGAAGCTCCGCCGGCAATCATCACAAAACCCCAAGCAACCAGCAAAACGAACAGCAGCCCTGCAAGCAGGGTGAAAAAACACAAAGCTGCAATTACAAGCGGTTTATTCTTTATGCTTTGCTTTGGAGCATTGCTTTCGCCAAATTGCTTGGCTATCATTGCAGGGTCACCCAAACGATTTGCAATTTCCTCTTCGGAATAACCGTCCTTCAGCTTAAAATCAAAATGCTGCTCACACTCTTCAATCACATCGTTTGGGTCTGCAACATTTCTTGCAAGCAGTTCCATCGTAAGCCGGGTCATAAATTCACTCTTCGTCATTGGTTCCGTCCTCCAGTAACATTTTTACTGTCTGCGCAAACGCCAGATATTCGGATCGCTCGCTCTGATAGGTTTCCCGTCCAAGTGCGGTGAGCCTGTAGTATTTTCGCGGCGGTCCGCCGCTTTCTTCCTGCAAATAGGTGGTTAACAGCCCGTCCGTCTTTAGCTTCCGCAGAAGCGGATAAACCGTTCCGTCTGCGATATCAATGTGCTTGGAAAGAAATTCGGAAATTTCATAGCCGTAGCAATCCCGCTTGCTAAGCAAAGACAGCACGCACAGATCCAGCACACCCTTCTTGTATTGAATGTTCATGAATGGCTCCCTTCTACGTTGTTACAGTACTATATTATATTCAGTAGTTATAAAATGTCAAGCACTTTTCATCAAAGGATTCGATGAAATTCAGAACATTGCTTCAAAAAAATCGCCATGAAACATTACATTTCAGGCGATTTGAACACAGCGGCAGTGCTTTTGAAGGCGAAAATTGAAACAGGAACGACGCGCCGATAGCGGCAGACACGAAAAATATGAATGCTATTCAGCGGATATTGCGGTGATAACATCTCACGTCAGTATATTACAATATGACGGGTTTGCAGCGGTATAGCTGTCCGAAGGGTTGGCGCGCACCGAGAGCCCACAGGTCCCATGCCCGTGCGTCGAGCAGCTGATCGGGCAGCGAAGCCTGCGGTGTCAGACGGGGCAAAAGCGGGAAATCCTTAACGCTATGCAAAAATGCCGAGCTCTCACGACGAAAACCAAGCAGATAAGCATATTTCGGAAGGTCGGACAAATCCTGCGCATGCGTATCCAGAAGCGCGTGCGTCAGCAAACGGTTAATCCTTGCGTAAGGGTAGCGCTTGGCTCGAATTGCCTGCACCATATTGTCGCGTGTCAGGCAGTTAGCCCCGAGCGAAAGACGATTTTCAATTCCTTCGGACAGGTCCGGCAGGTGGGAAAAACAGCATTTGGTGCGCAGCGTCCAGCGCAGGAGATCATTAAGCGCATCGGGAGTGTGAATGCGGCCATCAATTTGCTCCGACGCTAATATATCATAAACTGCACTCGGTACAAAATGCTTTACTGCAGATGGGCCATTCCGCAAAAAAGCTGAACGAACAGCTGCGGCGGATGGAAAATCATCGGAAGACTCCTCCGGCAGAGATTCGGCATGATACCCGCCATGCCTGGGAACGGTAAGCAAATCAAGATTTGCATGCAGACGCAGATTCGCGCGGGCATAGCATATTCCAAGGACGGTATTGGGTGCAGAAAAAACTTCCTGCGAAAGCTTAAAATAGCCTGCGAGCGCATCCCCCTGCGCATGCGCAAAGGATAGGCCGCGGTCGAGGCCATCTCGCAGTATACGCAAAAAAGCTGCATCGGGAGATTCCAAAAGCTGAGCGGCCGGCAGAATAACATCCTCATTTCCGGGCTCTACACCGAAACTTAGGCTTTTTACCAAACCAATGGCAGAAAGAATTGATACACCGCCCAAGGCAAAGCGTTCTGCATTGCAGACAGAAAAAGATACCGGCATGCCGAGGACAATGTCAGCACCTGCACGCAGTGCCATCTCGGCGCGGGCATGAGGCGAAAACAGCGCAGGCGCACCGCGCTGCGTAAAGCAGCAGCTCATTACTGCTACGATGGGTTCATTTGGGTATAATTTTCGGGTTTGCGCAATGTGCCATGCATGGCCGGTATGAAGCGGATCATATTCCGCAATAATGCCGCTCATATTTATCCAAGCAATGTGGGGGGATAAACACCTTGCTTATGCAGCTGCAAAAGCGATTGCTGCACAAGCGGTTTGTCCTGCGGGTAGGTCATGCCGAACCAGACGGCATTGGTAGACAGAACCCGAATACGCAATTTGTTTTCCTGCATCAGCTGATCCATCAGGCTTGGCAACACGTACTCGCTTTTGATATCATCGGGAGCAAGCAAACGCAGAAACTGCTCAAACGCCGCCTGCATATCATCAAAAATGGAGGGCAGATATCCCCAGAAATTCATGGAAACCAATGCATCGGGCGGCAGCAGCACACCGGCATCGCTCGTTTCGGTATCCCGAATCGTGCCATCCGGGAAAACCGTGATTTTATATGTCTCCTTGATTCCGGCAAGCTGCCCCTTCCGAAGTGTACATACGCCGCGCGTAACGCTTCCGTATTTGCTTACAGTGTTCTTTAGCCGATATCCGACCATGGAAGCTTCTCCGGCTGCTAAAGCCAGCAGGGAATCATGCATGACGGAAAATGCATCGATCCCATAGTAGTCGTCCGCGTTAATGATGGCGAAAGGCTCATGGACATAGGGACGGGCGCAAAGTGCGGCATGTACGGTGCCGAATGGCTTTACACGCTCGGCGGGAACGGTATAAAACGAAGGCAAAGAGGAAAAATCCTGAATGGCATAATATACCTCTAACGGATTGCCTGACAGCGTTTTGCATGAGTGTACAAGTTCTCCGCAGAGTGCATCAATCAGCGTCTCCATTTCGGGCTTGATAATAAAGACGACTTTATCAAAGCCTGCGCGAACGGCATCGAACAGCGAGTATTCCATCAGCATTTCATGATTGGGTCCGATACCCTCGGTTTGCTTGTTGCCGCCATAACGGCTCCCGAGTCCGGCCGCCATGATTACCAGGGTGGTAGACATTCAAATCCTCCTCAAAGCAACGATTGTAAAATTGCTTGATCTATTATACAATAAAAAAGGATGATTGTAAACGAGAGCGAGGAAGGAAACTATGGAATACGGAATCGACCGGATCGACCAATACAAGAAGCTGCTGTCCGGACGCATCGCCTTGGCCACGGCACCGTCCGGACGTACATCAAGCCTTCAATCTACGATAGAACGTTTGCAGGAAGTATGCAAACTTCAGCTTCTGCTGGCCCCCGAGCACGGTGTGCGGGGGGATAAGGCCGCCGGCGAAACCTTTGAAAATGCTGTGGATGTGCCCAGCGGACTCCCGGTGATGAGCCTTTACGGCAAGAATGCATCCCATCATTTAAGCAAAGAAGCATGCGAATCGTTTGACACACTGGTCTATGATATTCAGGATGTCGGGGCAAGGTGCTACACATTCATTTCAACGCTGAAGATCTTGATTGAGGACTGCGCAGAACATGGCAAACGCCTGATTGTGCTTGACCGCCCTAATCCTTTGGGCGATGCCGCGGAAGGCATGCTGCTGAAATCCGAAACACGCAGTTTTGTCGGCTGCTATGACATTCCGCTGCGGTATGGTTTGACCTGCGGGGAATTTGCACAGATGGTGAATTGCGAGCAGAAATACAACTGCGATTTGCACATAGTCCCCTGCAAAGGCTGGCAGCGGCAGCAACTGTTCCCAAGCCTGAACAAAGTGTGGGTAATGCCCAGCCTGGCGATGGCACGCTTTGAAACAGCGCTGCTGTATCCCGGAACCTGTATGCTTGAAGGGGTAAATTGCTCCGAAGGGCGTGGAACGGCAGATCCGTTTGCGATTCTCGGCGCACCGTACATTGATGCCGAGAAGCTTACAGCACGGTTTAACGCCCTCCATTTGTCAGGATTAATCGCAACATCTCTGTACTTTACGCCATCTGCCTCTAAATATGCGGGCGAAATGTGCGGCGGGATGCATTTGCACGTGACGGATGCGGAACGCGTAAGGCCGGTTGAAATGGGCATGCGCTTGCTTGCCTTGATTCGGGAGATGTACCCGAACTCATTCTGCCTGCTCCCGCCGCACATGGCAGGGGATATGCCTTTCATTTCAAAGCTTGCAGGGCATCGCCTGTTTGAAAACGCGGATTGGCCGGTGGATGATTGGGTGGCTGCAGCGGCAAATGAGGCCGAATCATTTGCAAAACGAAAGCAAGAGTATCATTTATACTGAAAAAAACTCGCCGATTTTTAAGCACGGCGAGCGTTTGAGCCATCAGGAGAATCTCGACACATGCTTGTGCAACGAGACTTTGTTGGTGGAAAACAAGCAGGATGCGGCAAAATGCCGCATCCCGCTAAAATGTTTGCAGAGAGTTTATGCTTTTTCGCTGCTGTCGCGACGGTTGAAGATGACATTGACCAGGATGCCGACGATCAGACCGGTAGCAATGGCACTGATCTGAATATCGCCGAAGTTAAGCGTCAGGCCGCCGATGCCGCATACCAGGATGGCAGCAACAACGAACAGGTTGCGATGGTCATTCAGGTCAACAGGCTGAATCATTTTAAGGCCGCTTACCGCGATGAAGCCGTAGAGCGTGATGCAAACGCCGCCCATTACGCAGTTCGGAATACTTGCGAGGAATGTTACAAACGGTCCGAAGAAGGAGATAACCATACACATGATTGCTGTGGTGAGGATTGTTACAACCGAAGCGTTACCTGTGATTGCCACGCAACCGACCGACTCGCCGTATGTTGTGTTCGGGCAGCCGCCGAAGATTGCGCCGAACATTGAGCCTACGCCGTCACCGAGGAGAGTTCTGTGAAGACCCGGCTCCTCAAGAAGATCCTGCTCAATGATTGAAGAAAGGTTCTTGTGGTCTGCGATGTGCTCAGCGAATACAACGAATGCAACGGGA
>CAVFPH010000030.1:0-23650 GCA_963624325.1 bacterium | reverse complement strand
AAGATTATTTGACCACGATATTGAGCAGACGTCCGGGAACAAAGATGAACTTGACAATCTGCTTATCGCCCACGGCGGCCTTGACGGCTTCGTGATCGCGCAATGTATCGCCCTGCTCACGGGTAAGGCTTGTGGGCACCATGATGCGGCCCTTGATCTTGCCGTTGACCTGGATGGCGATTTCCACCTCATCCTTAACCAGTGCGGCGGGATCGTAGGTAGGCCAGGACTGGGTGTAGATGGGCGTGCCGAAGCCCTGCAGTTGCCAGATTTCTTCGCATACATGGGGGGCGACGGGGGAAAGAACCAGCAGCAGCGCCTTGTATTCGCCGCGGGTTACGCTGCCCTTACGCACCATTTCGTTTACCAGCGTCATCATCTGGGCGATGGCGGTGTTGAACTTCATGGTGTCAAAGTCCTCGGATACCTTCTTGATGGTCAAATGCACCGAGGCCTTCAGGTCATCGCTCATGCCCTCGTCATCGGTCAAAATTTCCTGCAGGCGCCATACGCGCTCGATGAACTTGCGGCAGCCGCGCGCACCGGTGGTGGACCACGGAATGGCCTGATCGAACGCGCCCATGAACATTTCGTACATACGGAAGGCGTCCGCGCCGATTTGATCCACCACGTCGTCGGGATTGATTACGTTGCCGCGGGATTTGCTCATCTTCTGGCCGTCTTCGCCCAGCACCATGCCGTGGCTGGTGCGCTTTTTGTAAGGCTCGGCCACCGGGCATACGCCGATATCATGCAGGAACAGGTTCCAGAAACGGCTGTAGAGCAGGTGCAGGGTGGTGTGCTCCATGCCGCCGTTGTACCAGTCCACCGGCATCCAGTATTTCAGCGCTTCGGGCGAAGCCAGCGCCTCATCGTTGTGCGGATCGCAGTAGCGCAGGAAATACCAGCTGCTGCCGGCCCACTGGGGCATGGTGTCGGTTTCACGCTTGGCGTCGCCGCCGCACTTGGGACACTTGCAGTTGACCCAGTCGGTCATTTTGGCCAGGGGGGATTCGCCGGTTTCGGTCGGCTCATAGTTTTCTACCTCGGGCAGCAGCAGGGGCAGATCTTTTTCATCCAGGGGCACCATGCCGCAGTGCGGGCAGTGCACGATCGGGATGGGTTCGCCCCAATAGCGCTGGCGGGCAAACACCCAGTCACGCAGCTTGTAATTGACCTTGCGCTGGCCGAAACCATGCTCCTGCGCGTAGTCGATGGCGGCCTTTTTGGCATCGGCCACGGACATGCCGTTGAGGAAGCCGGAATTGACCATTGTGCCCGTTGCCACATCGGAATAGCAGGCTTCCTGCACGTTTTCGCCGCCCGAAACCACTTCAACGATGGGCAGATTGAACTTCTTGGCAAAGTCCCAGTCACGCTCATCATGGGCGGGAACGGCCATGATGGCACCGGTGCCGTAGGACATGAGCACATAGTCGCTCAGCCAGATGGGAATCGAATTGCCCGTCATGGGGTTAATGGCGCGCAGTCCCTTGATTTCTACGCCCGTTTTGTCCTTGTTGATTTCGGTGCGTTCAAAGTCGCTCTTGCGCTGGGCGGCGGCGCGGTAATCCATCAGCTCCTGATAGTTTTCAATGCGGTCACGGTACTTTTCAATGCAGGGATGCTCGGGGGAAAGCACCATGTAGGTGGCGCCGAAAAGCGTGTCCGCGCGGGTGGTGAACACGCGGATTTTCTCATCCGTGCCTTCCAGGTTAAAGTCAATCTCCGCCCCCTCGCTGCGGCCGATCCAGTTGCGCTGGGACAGCTTTACGCGCTCGATGAAATCCACGGTATCCAAACCGTCCAGAAGCTTTTGCGCGTAGGCGGTAATGCGCAGCATCCACTGGCTCTGCTGCTTGTGGACGACGGGGCTGCCGCAGCGCTCGCACACGCCCTCCACTACTTCCTCGTTGGCCAGCACGCACTTGCAGCCCGTGCACCAGTTGACGGGCATGTTGGTCTTGTAGGCCAGGCCGTGCTTGTACATCTGCAGGAAAATCCACTGCGTCCACTTGTAATAATTGGGATCGGTGGTATTTACCTCGCGGTCGTAATCAAAGGAGAAGCCCAGCATCTGCAGCTGTTCACGGAAGTGATTGATGTTGCGCTGGGTAACGATGGCGGGGTGAATGTGGTTCTTGATGGCGTAATTTTCCGTCGGCAGGCCAAAGGCATCCCAGCCGATGGGATGCAGCACGTTGTAGCCTTCCATGCGCTTTTTGCGGGCCACGATATCCAGTGCCGTATAGGGACGGGGATGGCCTACATGCAGACCTACGCCCGAAGGGTAGGGGAACTCGATCATCGTGAAATACTTGGGCTTGGAGTAATCATCGGAAGCGGCAAAAGCCTTGTTGTCGGCCCAGATCTTCTGCCACTTTTTTTCAATCCCCTTGGGATCGTAGAGGGGAATCTGCTGCATGGAATGCCTCCTTACATAAATCAAGCCGCCCCGTCCCTGCATGACAAAGACGAAACGGCGGTTTCGCGGTACCACTTTGCTTGCGGCATTTGCATGCCGCCACTCTGTGCACTGTAACGGGCGCACCCGTGCGGCTTGAGGGCAAGCAGCCCCTTGGCACGCAGGCTCCGGAGCGAGCGGCATTCCACCGCGCCTCCGCCCTTTCACCCGCCGGGCGGCTCTCTATGCGCGCGCATGGCATGCGTTCTCCTTCACAGCCGATATCAGTTAACATTATATGCAAATATGCCGCATTTGTAAAGAATAAATTCAAATAAGAAGCAGATATAACAAAAATTGCATTGTCCGCAAAAATGCTTTGCAAATAACGGATAGAGCAACAAATACTCATGTACTTTTGGGGAAGGTTGTGGTAAAATACAGGCATGTAAAAGAAAGACGTATTTCGCCTTGAAAGGAGCTGCTTTTTATGATTCAGCTTGAAAAGATACCATTTAAGTCTGTTGCGGATCGTCCGCTTACCTTATATCTTTGGCAGCCCGATATTCCCTGCCGCGGTGTTGTTCAACTGATA
Source organism: bacterium (assembly GCA_963624325.1). Lineage (GTDB taxonomy): Bacteria > Bacillota > Clostridia > Christensenellales > Aristaeellaceae > SFMI01. The sequence goes on along the minus strand of CAVFPH010000030.1, from coordinate 20,651 downwards.
CACGGCATGGCGGAGCACATTGCCCGCTATGACCGTCTGGCCCGGGCACTGTGCGAGGCCGGGTATGCTGTGGCCGGGCACAGCCATTTGGGCCACGGAGAAGATGCCCGGGAGGAGGAGCTGGGCTATTTCGGCGCCAAGGACGGCTGGAATCACCTGGTGGAGGATGCGCATACGGTGCACAACATGCTGCTGGAAAGGTTCCCGGGGCAGCGCTTTGCCGTCCTGGGGCACAGCATGGGCAGCTTTGTCGCCCGTGAATATCTGCTGCGCTACGGCGGAGATCTGACTGCTGCCGTCATTTGCGGCACGGGCTGGTATCCGGGCCCTTTGTGCAGCGCTGCCCAAGCGGCTGCCGCGCTTTGCGGCATTTTCGGCGGCTGGCAGAAGCCCGCGCCGCTGGTAGATCGCTTGATGTCCAAGGACAACAACAAAGGATTTTCCACTGTTCGTACGCAATTTGACTGGCTCAGCCGCGACACGGCCGAGGTGGACAAATATTGTGCCGATCCTCGCTGCGGTTTCCTGTTTACAGCGCGCGGATATTATGATATGTTTACAGGGCTGAAAGCACTGTCGCAGCTGCACCGCTTGAGCGCCATGCCCGGGGATTTGCCTGTCCTGTTTATCGCAGGGGATGCCGATCCCGTGGGCGCACAGGGAAAAGGCGTGAATACCGTGGCACAGCAGTTTCGGGATGCGGGAGTGCGGGATGTAACGGTCCGGCTGTATGCCGGCGCACGGCATGAGCTGTTTAACGAGATTAACCGCGACGAAATCACAAGCGATCTGATCGGGTGGCTGAACAGCCGTATGCAATAAAGAGGTGTAAATTTCATGGCCAACATTTATCGTCCGTTCCCCGGAGATATTACCCATGTACACGGCATCCGCGTAGGACAGGCACAAAATACGCAGTCCATGACCGGCGTTACCGTGGTATTGCCGCAGGCGGAAGGCGCTGTGGGCGGGGTTTCCGTGCGCGGCGCGGCGCCCGGTACGCGCGAGACGGATCTGCTTCGCCCGGGAAACCTGGTGGAGCGTGTTCACGCGGTGGTGCTTTCGGGCGGCAGTGCCTATGGCTTGGCATCCGCGGACGGGGTCATGCGGTATTTGGAGCAGATGGGTGTCGGGCTGGATATGGGCGGCGTGCGCGTGCCCATTGTCCCTGCTGCAGTGCTCTACGATTTAGGTGTGGGGGATAACACTGTCCGCCCGGATGCCGCCATGGGCATGTCTGCCTGCATGAACGCTGCCAAGGGCATGACGCAGGGCTGCGTGGGCGCGGGCTGCGGCGCCACGGTGGGAAAGCTGGTAGTCGGCGCACATCCCCAGCAAAGCGGGGTAGGCAGTGCAAGCATCACCCTGCCGGAGGGCATTACGGTGGGCGCGGTGGCGGCCGTCAACGCGGTGGGGGATGTTTATCATCCCGCAACGGGGGAATGCATTGCCTGTGCCAGCATGGATGACGGCACACGCGTGCGCGCAGAAGGCTTGCTGTGCGGCCAGTCCCCTGCCCCGCAGCAGCTGCATATCCCGGCTCCCGGCAGCAATACCACCATCGGCGTGGTGGCGGTGGATTGCCCCCTGACCAAGGAGCAGGCCAATCGTCTGGCCGATGTGGCGCACGATGGTCTGGCACGCACCATCCGTCCGGTGCATACCCAAATGGACGGCGATACCATGTTTGCCCTGGCTACGGGCAAGGTGAAGAGCGATATCAACTTTGTAAAGCTCTGCGCTGCCGCAGCCGAGGTGACCGCCCGTGCCATCGCCAACGCGATTCTCTTTTCTTTGGACGCATGATTCGCGGGCTGGGGTGTGACCTGTGCGCAATACCGCGCATGGAAAAAATCATCGGGGACGAACGCTTCCTGCAACGCTATTTTACGGCGGAGGAGCGTGCCTATATTGCGGCGCGTGCCCGCAGTGCGCAGACGGCGGCAGGCATTTTTGCCGCAAAGGAGGCGCTGGTCAAGGCCATTGGAACGGGCTTTGGCATGCTTTCTCCTGCCAATGTGGAAATTGCGCATGATGACTGCGGCGCGCCGATATATCGAATGAACGAGAAGGTATTGAATGCTCTGCATGCGCGCGGGGCAAACCGCGCTTTTTTGAGCATTTCGCATGACGGCGATTATGCCATGGCAACGGCTGTGCTGGAGGAGGACTGAATGCTTCGTACGATTTTGCCCGATCAAATGCGTGCTGCAGAGCAGGCGGCCTTTGATGCGGGATTATCCCCCCTGCTTACCATGGAGACAGCCGCCCTTGCGGCATTTCATGTGCTTACGGATATGCTGGGCGGGGAATGCCGCGGGAAAACCGTGCTGTTTCTGTGCGGCCCGGGCAACAACGGCGGCGACGGACTGGCGATGGCCAGACACTTCCTGCTTGCCGGCGGACAGGCAAGGATCATCCTGCTTTCCGCCCCGAAAACAAATGAAGCCCGGGAAAATGCAGACCATCTGCGGGCAATGGGCGCATCCGTTGAAAATGCTTCCGAAAAAACAGAACCGATGCCCTGCGATGCGGCGGTAGATGCGCTGTTCGGCACGGGATTTACGGGAATGATTGCGGAGGATTCCCTTGCCGGGCGCATGATTGCCCTTTGCAATGCCTGCAAAACGGTGCTTTCCGTGGATGTTCCAAGCGGCATGGACGCGGCGACGGGGGCTGTGACGGGAGCCTGCGCACATGCATCCCGCACGGTCACATTCCACCGCCCCAAGGCTGGGCTGTACCTGACCGAACACCGCGATTGGGTGGGGAAAATCACGGCTGCGTCCATCGGACTGCCTGCCGCTTTTGACCATTCGGAGGGTATGACAGTATCGGAAGAAAGCGACTTGCCCTCTTTGCTGCCCGCAAGATCCGTATCTGCGCATAAAGGAGACTGCGGCAGGACGGTGATATATGCCGGAAGCCTCGGCATGGCAGGCGCAGCTGCCATGGCAGCGCGGGCGGCACTGCGTGCGGGGGCGGGACTGACAAGCGTAATCTGCCCGCGTGAGATCATACCGATTCTGCAGCAATCTGTCCCTAATGCCACTTGCATTGCGGCGGAAGGGCATCCCTCTCCGCGCTGCGATGCCCTGCTGCTGGGCTGCGGAATTGCGGAAAACGATGCTTCTTATGCTGATATTTTGCGGCTGAAGGAAATTAATGTCCCGCAAGTTTGGGATGCAGGCGCGCTGAACCTCTTGGCCCTGCATCCGCAAAAGTTAGGGGCAAATGCGGTCATCACGCCGCACGCGGGGGAAGCGGCACGGCTGCTTGAATGCAAAATTGCGGATGTGCTGTCGGATAAAACGGGTGCTGCGGAAAAACTGCGCGTAAAATACGGATGCAGCGTGGTACTTAAATCCTCCGTTACGGTGATATTGACGGCTGACGGCAGGCAATCCGCATTGAACCCGGTGGGCTCTCCCACCTTGGCCAAGGGCGGCAGCGGGGATGCACTGGCCGGCATCCTGGCTTCTCTTCTGGGACAGGGTCTGCCTGTATTTGATGCCATGCGCGCCGCCTGCCTGTGGCTGGGGCTTGCCGGCATTCGGGCAGGAGAGAAATACGGCATCCGCTCCGCTTTGACCGGAGATGTGATTGACTGCATGGGATCCTGCCTGTGAAAAGAGACCGGCGCATGACAGAAAATGCCATGCTGCGAATTTGACATAAACACGCAAAATCAACCGAAAGAGAGGGCTCGCCATGCTGTATTCACCGCCGGATGATGCAAGGCGTACGGCGTTCCACCAAGGAACGGGATATGATGCCTATCGCTGGATGGGAGCGCATAAAACAACGCTGGACGGGCAGGAATGGCAATTTACCGTTTGGGCGCCCAATGCCCTGCGTGTATGCGTCACGGGGGAGTTCTGCTCCTGGCACTATGAAGACTACCCCATGCACAAGCAGTTTGACGGCACCTGGGAACTGAGACTGCCTGCCGCGCTGTTTGATGCGCAGGCGCAGGGCCGCACAGATCCCGGCGCGCAGGAAAAATTGCGGGCGTACAAGTATGCTGTTTTATGCGCGGACGGTCAGTGGCATTTGCGGGCCGATCCCTATGCTTTCGGCAGTGAGCTTCGCCCGGCCAATGCCAGCCTGCTTACCGATATCGGCGGATATCCGTGGCATGACGAGGCATGGATAAGCAAACGGAAGCAGGGAGATTTGCTGCACGCTCCTGTCAATATTTACGAAATGCACCTGGGCTCCTGGCGCAGACACAAGGACGGCACTTTTTATTCCTATGAGGAAACGGCGGAGGAGCTGGTGCCCTACTTGCAGGACATGGGCTACACGCATGTGGAATTTCTGCCCGTCATGGAGCATCCGCTGGATATGAGCTGGGGTTACCAGGTAAGCGGCTTTTTTTCGCCGACGGCGCGGTATGGTACGGATTTCGGGCTGATGCATCTGATTGACTGCCTGCATCGGGCGGGCATCGGGGTGATTCTGGATTGGGTGCCGGCACATTTCCCGCGGGACGAGATCGGCCTTAGGTTATTTGACGGCACGCCGTGCTATGAGCATCAGGACCCGAAACGCAGTGAAATGGCGCAGTGGGGGACGGTACTGTTTGATTTCGGGCGGGGGGAGGCATGCTCTTTCCTGCTGGCCAGCGCGTGTTACTGGCTGGAATGGTTCCATGCGGACGGCCTCCGCTGCGATGCCGTAAGTGCCATTCTGTATCATGATTTCTGCCGCGAACCGGGTCAGTGGGTGCCAAACATCTACGGCGGAAACGAAAATCTGGAGGGTGCCGCCTTTCTGAAAAGCCTCAATACCACCGTATACGGCCGCTGCCCGGGCATCATGATGATCGCGGAGGAATCCACCGCTTATCCCAAGGTCACGCACCCCGTGCACAACGGCGGGCTGGGCTTCGGGTTTAAGTGGAATATGGGCTGGATGAATGACATGCTGTCCTACATGAAGCTCGATCCGGTCTACCGCAAATATCACCACGACAAGCTTACGTTTTCCCTGATGTACGCCTTCAGCGAAAACTATATTCTGCCTTTTTCGCATGATGAGGTGGTGCACGGCAAGCACAGCATGCTGGATAAAAATCCGGGCGATCTGTGGCAAAAATTTGCCGGGCTTCGCATGCTGCTGGGGTATCAGATTTGCCATCCCGGGAAAAAACTGAACTTCATGGGCACGGAATTTGCCCATTTTATCGAGTGGAAATACGAGGATCAGCTGGACTGGTTTCTGCTGGTATATGAGCGGCATCCGGATGTTCAAAAGTGCGTGCGTGCGCTGAATGACCTGTACCGTGCACAGCCGCCCCTGTGGCAGCAGGATGACAGCTGGGCGGGCTTTACCTGGCTGAATGCCGACGACAGCGAGCGCAGCATTCTTTCTTTCCTGCGCTGGGATAAGCAAGGCAATGCCCTGATGTGCGTAACCAACTTTACCCCGGCATGCTATATGGATTATCGGGTGGGATTGCCCGCCTATGGGTATGTAAAAGAAGTGCTCAACACCGATAATACGCTTTACGGCGGCAGCGGAAAGGGCAACCCTCATGCTGTCCGTGCGCAGAAGTTGTCCTGTGGTCAGTATGCCTACAGCGCATCTGTTGTGGTGCCGCCATTGTCCACCGTGATTTATGCTTACACCCGCCCGCAGCGCAGAAAAATAAAAAACGCCGAAAAATAAAGGAAAAAACATACACCCGGCCGAGAATTTTGCTTTCGGCCGGGTGTGTATCATACCGCATTACTTTTTTCTATTCAGCTCATCCCGCAGATAGCCCGCCAGAATTTCCACAATCCTTGCGTTTTTGCCGCCGCGGGTTACAATGACATCGGCGTCATTTACATAATTGCGGATATATTTCTCGTACATGGGCTTGACGGTTGTCAGATATTGCTCGCTGATGTTTTCAATCTGGCGGCCGCGATCCCGAATATCGCGTCTGATGCGGCGCAGCAGGCAGATGTCCGGCTCCACATTGATGTAAAGTTTCAGAAACATCAAATCGGTCAGCCGTTTGTCAAAGAAAGCGTGAATGCCCTCAACAATTAAAACATCGGCGGGACGGATGATATCATGGCTATCCATGCGGCGGTGCTGCGTAAAATCGTACGCTTTGCGCGTGACGCACTGCCCTGCCAGCAGCATGCGCACATCCTGATACAGCAGGTCATGATCAAAGATAAAGGGCTCATCGTAATTTAACTTTGTGCGCTCCTCAAACGTCAGCGTCGGATGATCCAGATAGTATGCATCCTGATTCAGCAGCGCACTGCTTGCACCCACCGCCCGGCACAGTTCCCTTGCCAAGGTGGTTTTCCCGGATCCGCTTGCGCCGCAAATGCCAATAAACACCATGTGGCCTGCCACCTCCGATTTCTGCTTATTAGCATACAGCAGGGTCAGCACGCTGTCAAGAAAAACATCGAGCGGACATTCGAATGAAGCGCAAGATAATATAATATCGATATTTTCGAGAATGAATTGACAAACGTCTGAAAATCCGTTATACTGTTATTGGTGGAAAATGGGAAATTAAATTTCCTTTTCCTGCAAATTTATGTATTCTTTTTTAGAACGGAGGCGTATTGATCATGGCAAAAACCAACATCGTCAGCTGGGATCTCATCACCAACTTTGTTGTGGATGCGTTCAAGGGCTACGGCATTCCCGAGGAGGATGCCAAAATTTGTGCGGATGTGCTGCTGGAGTCTGATAAGCGCGGCATTGAATCCCACGGCGTAAATCGCTTTAAGCCCATCTATCTGGACCGCATCAAGGCAGGCATCCAGAACCCCGTAACGAATTTTGAAATTATCAAGGAAACCCCCACCACCGCCGTTGTGGACGGACATCACGGCATGGGCCAGGTAATCGGCTATAAATCCATGCAGATGGCCATCAAAAAGGCCAAGGAATACGGCATGGGTATGGTTGCCGTGCGCAATTCCACCCATTATGGCATTGCGGGTTACTATGCGGATATGGCATCCAAGGCAGGCTGCATCGGCATGACCGGCACCAATGCCCGCCCCTCCGTTGCCCCTACCTTCGGCGTTGAGGGCATGTTCGGCACCAACCCCCTGACGGTTGGCATCCCCACTGATGAGGATTTCAACTTCCTGATTGACTGCGCTACCTCCATCATCCAGAACGGCCGCGTGGAGTATTACGCCCGCATCGGCAAGGAGATTCCCGAAGGCACCCTGATTGCCCGCGACGGCAGTCCCGTAACGGGAGATGCCGGCGAAGCACTCAAAAAGATTCGCGGCGGCCAGGCTGCTTTGACCACCCTGGGCGGCATCGGCGAGGCGCTGGGCGGCTATAAGGGTTACGGCTATGCGATGATCATCGAGCTGCTCTCCGCAGTGCTGCAGGACGGCTGGTACGGCAAGGATCTGGACGGCAAGGATGAAAACGGCAATATCCGCCCCTATCATCTGGGCCATTTCTTCATTGCCATTGATACCGATCACTTTATGGGCGAGGATGTATGCCGCAAGAAGGCCGGCGATATCCTGCGTGCCGTGCGCGCCTCTCAGAAGGCTCCCGGCTGTGAGCGGATCTATACCGCGGGCGAAAAAGAGCACGAAATCCGCCTGGCACGTGCTGCCGGTGTTCCCATCAATGACTCCGTACAAAAGGAAATCATTACGATTCGGGATGAACTGGGCCTGACCCAGTATCACTTCCCCTTTGAGGATTAATGCTATGGATATCAGACAAGAATCGCTGAAAAAGCACTATGAGTGGAACGGCAAGATTGAAGTGATCAATCGCTGCCCGATCAACAACCGTGAGGATCTGTCCCTGGCCTACACCCCCGGCGTTGCCGAGGCGTGCATGGTGATCCATAATGACTACAACAAGAGCTATGAGCTGACCCGCCGCAACAACCTGGTGGCCGTGATCACGGACGGCACTGCCATCCTGGGCCTGGGCGATATCGGCCCCGAGGCCGGCATGCCCGTTATGGAGGGCAAGTGCGCCCTGTTCAAGGCCTTTGCGGATGTGGACGCCTTCCCCATCTGCATCCGCACCAAGGATGTGGATGAGCTGGTACGCACCATCTACCTGATCTCCGGCAGTTTCGGCGGCATCAATCTGGAGGATATCAGCGCGCCCCGCTGCTTTGAGGTGGAGCGCAGGCTGAAGGAAATCTGCGATATCCCCGTGTTCCACGATGACCAGCACGGCACGGCCATCGTGGTGGCCGCTGCCCTGATCAACGCTTTGAAGGTGGTCAAAAAGCAGATCGGCGATGTGAAGGTCGTCATCAACGGCGCAGGCTCTGCCGGCATTGCCATAGGCAAGCACTTGCTGAACCTGGGCGTAAAACACCTGACGATGGTGGACCGTTTCGGCATCATCTGCAAGGGTATGCCCGATCTGAACTCCGCCCATGCCGAAATTGCCGAAGTGACCAATCTGGAGCACAAGATGGGCACCCTGGCCGATGCCATGAAGGGTGCGGACGTGTTTATCGGCGTTTCCGCCCCCAACATTGTAACCGAAGAAATGGTCAAGTCCATGGCGGCGGATTCCATCATGTTCCCCATGGCCAACCCCACGCCCGAAATTATGCCCGACAAGGCCAAGGCCGCGGGCGCGCGCATCGTAGGCACCGGCCGCAGCGATTTCCCCAACCAGATCAATAACGTGCTGGCCTTCCCCGGCATCTTCCGCGGCGCGCTGGATTGCCGTGCGTCCTGCATTAACGAAGAAATGAAGGTGGCCACCTCCATCGCCCTGGCCAACCTGATTCCCGAGAATGAGCTGAACGAAGAAAACATCATTGCCAGCGCTTTGGATAAGAGCGTTGCCAAGGCTGTTGCCGCAGCGGTTGTAGAGGCCGCGCACAAGACGGGTGTTGCCCGCATTTAACCGTTTATTTCGCCCAAAAGTACCGCCGCAGGCTGATAGCCTGCGGCGGCTTTTGCGTGGCTTTGAATCAAGCAGCGCTCGGCAATTATTCGGCAGCCGGTTCCTGAATGTTGAACTCGATGTTTTCAACCCGCGCCAGCTGGCACTCGCCCTGGGCATTCCGGTATACATAGACCAGCGCGTAGGTGGGAACGGCATCGGGGTATACAACCGTCAGGCGGCACAGGAAGGCGTAGTTGGTACCGGCTACAACCTGCGTGGCCAGCAGTGCGATGGGCTCATAGGTGCAGCCGACCATGCCTTCAATGGCCTTGTTGAAAGCATCCAAAGCTTCCTGGGGGATTTCGGCGGGATTTTCGGCGGTATTAGCGGTCCAGCCGCCAACCAGCGCATTTTCGGCCGTCGCGGGGATCAAAGCGGCAAAGAGCATCATCAGGGTCAGGATTGCGCAAATCATCTTTTTCATCGTAGTCACTTTCCTTTCCTTTTTTGAAGCACTTGGTGCTTCCACCAATATAAACGAATGAGGGGGCTGCTTTGTTCCATGATTTTAAAATTTTTTATTTTTCACCGTTCCACTCGGCATAAAACTCCTCCAGAAAAGTGCGCATGAAGGCTTCACGCTCCTTAGCGATATCGCGGGCTGCCTGCGTGCACAGCATATCGCGCAACAAAAAGAGCTTTTCATAGAAGTGGTTGACTGTTGTTCCCCGGTTGGCACGGTAGGCAGCTTCATCCATATGGAGTTTCGGCGGCTCATCGGGATCGTACATCTTGCGCCCTTTTGCCCCGCCGTAGGCAAATGCCCGTGCGATGCCGATAGCGCCGATGGCATCCAAACGGTCGGCATCCTGAACGATTTGCCCTTCGATGCTGTGCGGATGCTCGGAATCCGTCCCCTTGAAAGATACCGTTTTGATGATGTCAATGACCGCTTCGATGCGCGCTGCGCAGATCCCGCAGTTTGCCAGAATACGCCGCGCGTTGGCATAATCGCGGGTGCAGAACAGTTTTGGATCGTCTGCGTCATGCAGCAGAGCCCCGAAAGTCACCAGCTCCCGATCACAGGGTATCTTTTCGGCAATGCGCATAGCCGTGCGGTACACCCGCAGGGTGTGAAACAGATCGTGCCCGCTGCTTTCATTTGCAAACAGCGCCTGCAGTTCGGCAATGATTTTCTCTTCCATAATGCCTCCGCCTTGACTGTATTCTATTCTATTATACAAAAAATTGATCGGATAATCAAAGGAAAATCCGATTGACAAATTCCGCTGAAAATCATATCATGAAAATGCCGCAGATGGCGGCTTTGTGCATGAAAAACAAAGGAGCTTTTTATAAATGGATTGGATTGAAGTGACGATTTCCACCAACACCGAGGGTGCGGATATTGTATCGGAAGCGCTGATGCGCCAGGGCGCAGTCGGCACGCAGATCATCGACCGCAGTGATGTGCCCGATCCCGATAAGCCGAACGGATATTGGGAACTGATTGACCGCAAAATGCTGGATGAAATGCCCGAGGATGTGCAGGTAAAGGCCTGGTTTGCCACCGTGGAGGAACTGCGCGGGCTGAAAAGCTGCCTGGATTCCCTGCCGGAGCTGACCGGCATGGATCTGGGCACGCTGCAAATTTCGCAGGCAGGCGTGCATGAGCAGGACTGGTCGGAATGCTGGAAGCAGTACTACAAGCCCTTCCGCGCAGGCGAGCATTTGGTGATTAAGCCCAGCTGGGAAAATTGGGATGCGCAGCCCGGCGATCTGGTGATTGAACTGGATCCCGGCATGGCATTCGGCACGGGCACGCATGAGACAACGTCCATGTGCGTGGCCATGATCGAAAAACACTATCATGGCGGCAAAGTGCTGGATGTAGGCACTGGCAGCGGCATTTTGTCCATTGCCGCGGCGCGCTTGGGCGCAAAGGATGTGCTGGGCGTGGATATTGATCCCATGGCGGTTCGAGTGGCACAGGAAAACGTGGAAAAGAACGGCTTGTCGGATTGCATTGCCATCCGCGAGGGCGATCTGGTAAAGGGGCTGGACAATGTCCGCTGCGAGTTTGCCGTGGCCAATATCCTGGCGGAGGTCATTGCCATGCTGGCCGCACCGCTGAAAAATCACCTGACCGAAAATGCCACGTTTGTGTGCTCCGGCATTTTGAAGGAGCGCGAGGCGGATGTCACAAAAGTGCTTACCGAGAACGGCTATCGGCTGTTTGACCGCATGGAGAAGGGTGACTGGGTGGCTTTGGCTGCCCATGTGGACTAATATGCATCGTTTTTTTGCCGATGAACGCGGGATTCGAGAGGATACAGCCTATCTGGAGGCAGAAGACGCCCGCCATGCCCTGCGCGTACTGCGGCTGACGGAGGGCGCGGAGATTCAGCTTTTCTCCAACGGGGATGCCTATGCCGCCGAGATAAGCCGAATCGATACTGAAAATGTGGCCGTGCGTGTGCTTGAAAAGCTGAAAAGCCCCGAAGCCACCCTGCGTGTTACGCTGTATCAGGGTGTGCCCAAGGGCGATAAAATGGACTATATTGTGCAGAAGTGCACCGAGGCGGGCGTTTGCCGCATTGTGCCTGTGGAAATGCCGCGCTGCGTAGCCCATCTGGACGGGAAAAATGATAAAAAGCTGACCCGCTGGAACCGCATCGCACGGGAAGCGGCCAAGCAGGCCTTTCGCACCGTCACGCCCGAGGTAGCCGCTCCCATTGACTTGAATGCCCTGTGCGCAGTAATCCCGCAGCATCAGATAGCACTTGTCCCCTGGGAAGATGCACGGGATGGCAGTCTGGCGAAGCTGATCCGCCCCGATATCACCGATTTGGCCGTCATCATTGGTCCGGAGGGCGGTATGGGCGAACAGGAGGTACAACGCATGCTGGACAGCGGTGCGCATGCCGTGACGCTGGGCCCGCGCATTTTTCGCACTGAAACCGCAGGGCTGGCGGCTGTCATCGCCGCCATGACGCTGAGCGGGAATATGGAATAAGATCATAATTCGGAAGTACTCTCTTTGCAAAAGCCGCCCATCGGGCGGCTTTTTGTATGTGCAGAGCGTAACAAAATTGTAAAATGTTAAATATGAGCGTAAAAAACATTGCAAATCAAATGAATTTATGGCATATATGAGATGTAGCAATTGCTTACTGCGAATCGTTTTTTGATTGCTGAATCAGGCAACAAAATGAAAGGAGCAGGTGATGCCGATGTGGTAACTTGCTGCCGCTCTTCAGATAATCCGCAGCCCCAAATGATGCATTCGGAAAGGAGAAACAATTTGTGAATAAGTGGAGCTTTTTCGCAGTGCTGTGCTGCATCCTGCTGCTGTGCGCGCTGCCCGCGATGGCGCAGGAGGAGCAAACCCTGCCGGTAATTACGATCACATACGCCTCCGACGCGTCCCTCTCCCGGGAAACCGCTGTGGACGCGCAGATCACGGTGACGGAAGATGGTCTGGAAAACAGTTTTCAGGCAAAGCTTCGCCTGAATGACATTGCCTTGGATGCTACGGAAAGAGCGCTGCCGCAACAGAGCCTGTACATTGAAGGCGCGGAGACGCGCTTTGTCCTGTATAACGATGGCGGCGATGCGCTGCGAACCAAACTGCTCAGCACGGCCTGCTCCGGCCTGGTGGCCCAGGGGCCCGTGGCGGTGCCTGTGCGCATGCAGGAGCCGGTGGAAGTATACATTAACGGGGAATACGTTGGCCTTTACTCCCGCCGTGAGGACATTGCAGACGCCATTGCCCGCTTTGAAGGGTTGGACAGCACCGACGGCCTGAACGTGACCGATACAAACGCGAACAGCGCTTTTTGCGGCGACGCGTCCGGCATCGCCGGCGCCCTTCAGCAGATTAAAAGCCTGAATCTGTCCCTTGAGGCAGACCGGCAAACCTTGGATACGCTGCTGGATACCGAGAGCTTTTTGAACTGGCTGGCGGTGAATGCCTACTTCGGCAATATAAACATGAACAGTGACATCATCTTCTACCAGATTGAAGATGGTCCCGTGAAGTGCGCCATGGGCGATTTTGCCTTTGCGCTGATGTTTGCCTCCCATAACCCCTACACATCGCTGGAGACGGTTTCATTCCAAACTGTGAGCGTCTTGGAAAATATGCTGCTGAACCGGCCTGAATATCGCAATGCTTTCCTGACCAAGCTGGGCGCGTTGTATCAGGCACTGCCCACGCAGGTGATTTGCCAGGCTGTGGATGACGCGAATGCAAAGATCGCCTCCGCCCTGCCCCGTCACATGGAACGCTGGGCCGATGCTTTTATCCGAGCATTAGGCGAAAATGTGTACCTTGTTTCCAATGCACAGGAAGCCTTGCTTTACCAGCAGTATTCCGTCTATCGCCTGGAGGAGAAAACGCTGGTGCGGCAGCCGTGGTACATCTATGATTTGACGCAGACCGCGCTGGATGTATCCGATGAGGATATGCTGCGCTATTTCGGCAGCGCAAAACCCGAGCTGCCCGACGTGCCCACCGATACCTGGGATACCTATAAAACCGCAAACCGGTAAAGCAAACCTATATCCCGGTGAAGGAAGAATCAATTTTACGGCTGTTTTGCATCAAAAAAGGAAGCCCTTTCGGGCTTCCTTTTTTAAACTTGTTATTGCGTAACCGCGTTACTCTTTTGCCGCGTTTGCACCGGCAATGCGGCCGGAGTAAATGGACCATGCATTGCGAGCACCGCACATTGTATAGCAATGTCCGGTGGAAACGATTTCCGTTACTTCACCAACAGCATACAGGTGCGAAATGACATCTCCGTTTTCATTCATTACATGGGTTTCTCCGTCAACGTAGATGCTTTCGGTCGCTTTTTTGCCGTATGTACCGATCTTCGCACCTGCATTGCGGGCCAAAGCAGTGCCATTGTCTTCGTATCCGGAACCGCCGGTGATGCCATCGTTGCCGTCCTTGTTGCCGGTGGCAATTACGACTGCTTTCGCACGAATCGTGTATTCGGTGTTGGTAGGCAGATGAACGGCCTTAACACCGATAACGGCACCGGCATCATCTGTCAAAATTTCAACAGCAGGAGTATCAAGCATAATTTCCACGCCGACATCATTGGCCTTATCGGACATGGCATCGACAATATAACTGCCCTTGCTGACACCCTTTTGGGGCTCACCATGAACAAGCACGATTCCCTTGGTTACGTCCTCGGCATTTCCGTTCACTTCCATGGGCAGCCAGCCGGTATAAACATAGGGCTGAGCATCGTATCCCATATCCATAAGCCAAGCGGTATTCTCCGCCATCTTTTCAGTGAAATCCTTTACCATTTCAGCGTTAAAGCCTTCGTTGCCGACACCATAGTTGTAGAATTGCTGATAGACTTCTTCAGCCGTCATGGCACTTTCATCTTCATCGCTTTCACGGCCGCGAAGCACCATGCCCTGAGACAGCTTTGTGTTGCCGCCCAGTGCGCTCAACCGCTCGAGAAGGATTACATTTGCGCCTTGCTCACGAGCTTCGATAGCAGCGCTCAGACCGGATCCGCCGCCGCCGATCACCAGAACGTCTGTTTCAAGATCAACATAAGAAGGCTCATAGGTTTCTTTCTTCTGGTAATCTTCAATGTTTAAGCCGGCCTGTGCAATACAATCGGAAACGGCATTGATAATCGCGGCGGAAGTAATCGTTGCCCCGGTTACAACATCCACGGCTACGGACTGCTTTTCAACGATTCGTTCGGGAATCATGGAAATTGCGGGATCTGCAACACCGGCACTCTCCGAATGACTTTTCACCGTAACGGAAGCAATTTTTCCATCCGCGAATACAGTTTCGACTACGATTTCCCCGTTGCGTCCCTGAACGGTAGAGGAATAGGTTGCATTTTCCTGTGCGAAAGCAGAAAATGCGCAGAGAATCATGACAAGCGCACAAATGAGAGCAATTGCTTTTTTCATATGTGTTTTCCTTTCTGCGGCACTGAGCCGACTTTCGAGTTTGAAAATCGCCGATGTACTCATCGGCACTGCGTACCCATCACTTTACCGCGGATCCATGACGAAGCCATTGGCACTGCAAAGTAAAGGAACACAGCAAGAAAATAGCGCGTCCCTTACATTTCCTCCTTGTATTCAAATTCGTTTTATTATACAATTGCTAAGCTGAAAAAAGAAGTGTTTCTTTTTTTCAGCCATTGAAACAAAAAGTTACAAAAAGCTTTCAAACATGATAACAAATGGGGAGAAAAATGGGCGAAAAGAATGCACAGGTAATCCTTGCAGTTGCGAAAAACGGAAGTTTCTCGCGCGCAGCAAGGCAATTGTACGTATCTCCGCAGGCACTAATGAAGCAAATTACCAATATAGAAGAGGATATCGGCTTTCAAATATTTAATCGAACGACAAAAGGCGTCACTCTAACGGCTTCGGGAGAAAAACTGGTTTCCTACTTAAGACAACAGCAGGAAGATCAGCAGCTGGTATTGGAAATGTGCCGAACGAACGCCGGCGCAGCTTCCGTTCTTCGGCTGGCGCTTTGCGGAAATACACTGCATTTTAATTTTTCCGAGGTTTTTAGGCTCTTTAAAGACGAGCATCCGGATACGCTGCTGCATTTTGTACATTGCACCTCCGATCAGCTGTTTGCTGATCTGCGCAGAATGCGGATTGATTGCTTTTTGTACCCGCGCAAACCGGATGAGGCAGAGGACATTGCCTTTTTCCCTTTGACGCGAACGAGACATTACTGTATTGTAGAAAACTCGCATCCATTGGCATCACATCCGTCTGTTGCTTATAATGATTTGACTGAATATCCCTTGTTCGCCGGGACTACGAATCGAAACCCGCATATCATGGCCAAATTTGCGGAAAATAACCTGAAGCTGCAGATCACTTCGTTAGCGCCTGTTTTCGTTTGCTATGAAAAGGGCGTTTATATATCATTTATGAAAATGGATGCGCTTCCCCTTGGCCTTGTACAAATTCCATTGGAATGCGATTTTGAAGACACAACGGGAATTATTTGCCGCACTCCCCATGCATACCCCTTGACTGACTTTATCCTCCTTGCACAAAAATTGATAACAGGATGATACGGAAAGCAAAAGGCAGAATGACAAAAATTCCGCCATATAAAAATGGCGGGTTTAAGATGTTTTAAGTGTGATTATTGCAAGATGCCCGAACCATACGGCCGGGCATCTTTTGCACTCATTTCATCGTTTCAACTTCGTATTCGCGGCTGCCGATGCCGAGCTTTTCACCCTGCTCCAGCCCAGCCTGCCAGTTGGTTTCAGGGAAAAGGGCGGTAAAGTGATCGGAGAAATTGCCCTTCTCGCGTTGGTAGAGCAGGCTGTTGCGAAGCGGCTTGCGGGTGTTGGCCATGTCGACACAGCACTGATCCAGCGCAACCGGATCAAAGGAGGCAAACATGCCGATGTCCTCCAGAATGGGGGCATCGTTGATGGAATAGCAATCGCAGTAGGGAGAAATATCGCATGCGAGGGATACATGGAAGCAGGGGCGCCCGCGCACCACAGCGGCGGTGTATTCCGCAATTTTGCGGGAGAGAATCTCATTCGCACGGTCATCCATGGGATGCACGCACTTCTGCGGGCATTTTTCAATGCACCGCCCGCAGCCGGCGCATTTAAGGGCGTCAATGTGCGCATGCCCGGCAACCGTGATGGCGCCGTGGGCGCAGTTCTTGGCGCAAACGCCGCAGCCGACGCAGTGGGACTGATCCACCGCGGGCTTTTCGGATGCATGCATGTCCTTTTTGCCCAGACGGCTGCCGCAGCCCATGCCCAGATTTTTGAGCGCTCCGCCGAAACCGGCACTTTCGTGACCCTTGAAGTGGGTCAGGGAAATGACGATATCCGCATCCATTACGGCGCGGCCGATATAGGCATTCTCCACATAGTCGCCATGAACAGGCACGGCTACATCGTCATCGCCCTTCAGACCATCCCCGATGATGACGTGGCAGCCAACGGAATAGGGGTTAAAGCCATTCTCATAGGCCGCATCCAGGTGGTCCAGCGCATTGCTGCGGCGGCCGATATACAGGGTGTTGCAGTCCGTCAGGAAGGGACGCCCGCCGTGCTCCCGAATCAGATCGCACAGCGTCCGTGCATAATTGTGGCGCAGGAAGGCAATGTTGCCCGGCTCGCCAAAATGCATCTTGATGGCAACATACTTGTCCTTCATGTCGATTGCGCCGATGCCTGCGGTTTCACACAGACGGCGGAATTTTTGCAGAATGTTTTCGTTGCCCTCGCAGCGAAAATCGGTAAAATACACTTTGGAAGCCATCGGAAGGTCGCTCCTTTCACAGGTCAATATGACTGCATTCATTATACCGAATATCCGAAAATTTGCAATGGCTAATTTTTGCTGCACTTTTCGATGCCATATGCGGAAATGCTGAATCATATGAATAACAATACTGCGCAATTCAGTGATATTCGCTGCTTGACGCAGAAGGAAAGTTGTGCTATGATAACTCCGCAAATTTCCCGTGAGGGAGTAGTAAGCGCACCTTGGTGCGTAGCAAGTCAACACACCGACCCGGCTGGGTCTGGCTTGCTTTAAATTACGAGACTCATGTATGGCCTGACGGCATACGTGCGTCCGAATGTGAAGGAACGCTCAGGTATGGTCGGCCATGCCTGGGTTTTTTGTTTACTACTTTATCGGAGGAATGATAAACATGCAGTGGGATCTTCTTTTCTTTGCCAATAGTGCCTTGCTTGGCGTAGGCTTGGCGATGGACGCCTTTTCCGTATCCATGGCAAACGGCCTGAACGAGCCGCATATGCACCACACACGCATGTCGGGCATTGCGGGCGTATTTGCGTTTTTCCAGTTTCTGATGCCGATGCTGGGCTGGGTATGCGTGCATACCATTGTGGAATATTTTTCGGCATTTGAACGCTTTATCCCCTGGATTGCGCTGATTCTGCTGTGCTATATCGGCGGGAAGATGCTGGTGGAAGGCATACGGAACAAGGACGGAAATGCCGAAGAGGAAGCGAATGCCAAGAGGCTGTCCCTGAGCGGTCTGCTGGTGCAGGGAGTGGCAACCTCCATTGATGCCCTGAGCGTGGGCTTCACCATTGAAAAGTATGATTTGACAATGGCACTGGTAAGTTCCCTGATTATTGCCGCGGTCACCTTCTGCATCTGTATGGGCGGACTGGTGATCGGCAAAAAAGCAGGTACCCATCTGAGCGGAAAAGCCTCCATCCTGGGCGGAATCATCCTGATCGGTATCGGGTTGGAGATTTTTATCAGCGGAATGATCGGCTGAAATCAGAACAGCGCGGCAGCACATGCTGCCGCTTTTTATTTGCCTGCCGCATTGATTTCTGCCGCACCGCGTGCTACAATAGGCTTGTGCCAGCGGAGGATCCCGAGGCATGGCTGCCTGTAGGCGGCATTTTAAAAGGCATGGAGTTAGATATATCTAACAACAAAAGACTTTTATTCTCAGACTGATCTGCGCGGTTTGCCGAGGAGGACAATATGTCAAAAAGAGCGACGGAATTTCAAAGAAACGCGATGAGCAAACTGTATCGCGGCAAGGAGATATTTAAGCCGCTGAACACCGGCTGGATCGATGAGCATGTTGCCTGCGTGCGCGAATGGGTAGCAAACATCTTTTTTTACCGCAAGGGTGACACAACCATTATGATTGACGCTGGATATAACTATGATCGGCTGGAAGAAAAAATGGGGTGGCTCGGGATCGATCCCGGGAGTATCCGGCATATTTTGATTACGCATCAGGATACCGACCACGTGGGCGCGGTGGAGGCTGACAGCCCCGGTCTGTTCCGGAAAGCGGTGCTCTATATCGGCGAAACCGAGAATCAATACCTGACAGGCGAGAAAAACCGTTGGGTGTGCCATCATCTGTATAAACTGCCGCAGGTGAAAATCAACAATGCCAAGATGCTGCTGCAGGATGGACAAGTGCTTGAAATTAACGGTATCAGGATTGAGTGCTTTCTTGTCCCCGGACACACATGGGGACATATGGTATATCTGATTGATGATAAATACCTTTTCACCGGAGATACCATTTGGCTGGGGGTGGATGGCGGCTACAGCTTTATTGCCACCCTGGCAGAAAGCAACAAGCTGGCTGTGCAGTCCCTTGCAAAGCTGGAGGATCGGCTGCGCAAGCGCGGCATCACCCCTTTGTTTATTACGGGACATACGGGCTGGACGGATGATTTTGCTTTCGCATTTGCCCATCGGGACATGCTGTGCTCGCCGTTTAAAAAGAAAGCGCATGATCCTGCTGCCCCCTATGATGCCTATGAAGAATCGGATGACACAAAGGAAGGCACAGAACGGGGCTTTCTGAAAGGTGTCGGACCAAATTCGACAATGTGAGAACCGAAGGAGGATAAAATGAAGGATTCCGAACTGCAGTTTGACCGTACCTGCCATGCGATCTACAGCAAGATATGCAAAAAACTGATTCAGCAGAAGATTGCCTTGCATTATCCGCCGGAGCAGCGAGATGAAATCTGGACGCAGGTACAACACCAGTTTGCTGATTTCCTTTCCGATTGGCGGACCGATCTGGGAGGAAGCAAAAATTTTCACAACAAAGCAGGCGGAACCTATGATGCCATTGCGGTAATGGCATATTATGTAACCTGCAGAAATGTGACGACCCTTTCCGAAGTGGAGGAAATTGAGCGGGAGATGCTGGTGCCTTCCTTCCGAAAACTAAAGTTTGTCAATTGCAACAAACCGCTGTTCAAAAAGCTGCTTCATACTGCCTTTATGAAGGCACAGGGGCGGTGCGAAAAATGGCATGATTATGAAATGCACGTATCGCCCTACGATAAGGAAAAGCCGATTTATTATGACTTTACCGTTTGCCCGATCTGCGAATTTGCAAAGCAGCACAACCTGCTGGAGGTGATGCCTGCCATGTGCAACCCGGACTATGATGCCATGGCCGCACTGCATGCAAGATTGGTGCGCAAAACCACATGCGCCAACGGAGAACTGTGCGATTATACCATCTGCGGAGATCAGGATCCGTACTTGAAGGATCATCCCGAATATGTGGATGAGGCAGGCTACCGCAGAAACCGATTAGAAGCAGATGACGGAAAGACATTGACGGAATGCGGCGTTTTATGGAGCATGCGTTCTGCGCCTTCAGCGATTGCCGATCTAACCTGACAAAACTGTTTGAAAGAGGGATTGCCATGAGCTTTTTTGCATCCGTACTGCGGACGGCCTATCGGCTGTCCGGCGCCAAGAAAACCTTCTCGCTCCCCGAGGATCAGCTTAAACGGGCCATTGAAAAGCAAAATCGTCATCGCGGCGTGTTTACGCCCACCGATCATAAAGCATATTATGAGCAGATCATGGTAAACGGCTCCCCTTGCCTGATTGTGCGGAACGGTGAAAAGCCCTCTGCGCGGGCGATCCTCTATTTTTACGGCGGCGGCATGGTGATCGGGCCGGATCGTGGGGATTTGCCCGTTGCGCGCAAGCTGGGACGCGAAACCGGCTGTGATATTTGGTTCCCGTTTTATCCGCTGTGCACCGACCACTGCATTACGGAAACCTACGCCATGGCCTATGAATGCTACCGAGCGATGATCAAAATGTATGGGGCAGGCAATGTAAGCACTTGCGGCTTTTCCTCGGGCGGTGCCTTGGCACTGGGCATTGCATCCCACAACAACGCACAGACAGAAAAGCTGCCCGCACCCCGCCATATCGTAGCTGTGTCTCCGGGTGAAGTGCCGTGGAATGAT
>CAVFPH010000029.1:0-23733 GCA_963624325.1 bacterium | reverse complement strand
TCCCGCCGCATTGCCACGGGCACGGTGGATATCTGGGCGGATGACACGAAAGTCCCCGAAGGATATACCCTGGGTGCAACAAACCAGAACCCCGTTTCTGTCACCGTGGATGAATATGGCAATTGCAGCCCCGCCTCTGTCAGCTTCTACTATGACGAGCCTGTCCCCGCAAGCACCGAAGTGGATTTCACCATCATCTACTATGATAATGGCGGAAACTTCTTAAATCAGGAAACCCGCCGTATTGCCACGGGCACGGTAGACATCTGGGCGGATGATACGAAAGTCCCCGAAGGATACACGCTGAATAGCACCAGTCAAAATCCCGTTTCCGTCACCGTAGACGAAAACGGCAATTGCGCCCCTTCCTTGGTCAGTTTCTTCTATGATAAGCCGGAGCAGCAGGCGGTTGAAGTTTCCCTGCCTGTCTACTACTACGACCGCAACGAAAACCTGTTGTATGCAACCACCGCGCTCGTCCGCACCGGAGAAAACACTGTGGCTGCCGCTGCGGATCTGGTAGACGAAAGCTACCGTCTGGACAGCGAAAGCCCCGTCCGCGTGGTTGTAGATGAAAGCGGTGCCTGCTCGCCCGAATTTGTTGCATTCTATTTTGTCAGCACCGCTCCTACCCCCACCCCCGCGCCCGTGGATGTCATCGTGCATTATGTGGATGAGGATGGTCTGACCATTGCAAGCGATACATCCACCCGCTGCGTTGCCGGCATAAATCCCGTGCGGGCTGCACCGATTGATCTGCCCTCCGATTATCAGCTGGCGGATAGTGATGATGTACGCTATGTGTTTGTGGACGAAAACGGTGCGGACCTCACCGAGATCACCTTCCACTATACGCGTGTGGAGTCCACCGCAGTCCCGACCGATCAGCCCACGCCCGATCCCAAGATTGCATTGGTATCTATTTCCTACCGCCTCGATTCCGAAAGCAAAGCCTTCTATACGGATAATCCCGTGTCCTGCTATTCAGATCGGGAAAACACGGTAACCGTTGACATGAACAAGGTTCCGGACGGATACACGCTTATCAGTGCCGACACGGTTCAGGTTACGGTTGATCAAAATGGCATCGCTTCGCCGAGCACCGTGGAGTTCATTTTCTCAGCGGAGCTGATGACGCGCGAGATCACCATCTTTTATGTGAATGAAGCCGGCGAGGATATTGCCACGCCTCAAACTGCTGTCTGCTATCTTGGATCAAACAGCATTGACCGCTACACCTATGCACCGCTTGACCTGCGCGCAGGCTATATTCCTTACGGCAACGATGACGAAATGGTCACGCTTTCCAGCGACGGCATACTCTCGCCCGGCTATGTGCAGTTCATATATGCCGCTTTGCCCACGCAAACGCCCTCGCCCACGCCGCTGCCTTATCTGGTCTATGAGATGGAAGGTTATTGCTATCCCGTCGGCAAAGAGATCAACCTGCGCAGCTATCCGGCCATTCAGGACGGCAATGTTCTGCGCACAGTATCCTCCAATGATCTTGGCGAAATTGAAGGTTATGTGGTCAATGCCGCAGATGAAACGTGGTACATCGTCACCTTCTCCGGCCAGACCGGCTATATCTTAGCTGACCGTGTGCGCGTGCTCTCGCAGGACGAGGTCTATTCGCTCTTCGGTTACACGCCCATTCCCACCGCCACGCCCGTCCCCGACAACACGCCCATTGACCGCTGGGGCGCTGTAAACGATAAGAGTGTCCGTTTCCGCCAGTCTCCCGGCGGCAAAGAAATTACCAAAGCGCAAAAGGGCGTTCCGATCTTCGTATATGATTCCGTTACGGTCGACGGCACCCAATGGTACCGCGCCAACCTGGACGGCACCGACGGATACATGATGGCGAAATTTGTCGATCTGAAGACCGAAGAAGAATCTGCTGCTTACCAAAACAGTCTGGCATCCCCCATGCCGGTACGTACGGCAGAGCCTACCGAAACACCCACCGTGGCTCCGACGGAAATCCCCACGGCAACGCCCACCATTGCGCCTACCGACACGCCGGTTCCGGTGTTTACCAACACTTATGCGCTAACCACGCAGAAAGTGGACCTGCGCACAGGCGTCAGCGTCAATGATATCACCCTTGCTACGCTCCCCGCCAACACCCTGCTTTATCTGTGGGGACAAGCTTATGTTGACGGCGTTGCCTGGGATAGTGCCGACGCGCTGGCGCAGAATGTCAGCGGTTTCCTGCCGGACAGCGCAGTACGTTATATCACGATTGAAGAAGCAACCCCCTACCTGAACGCGATGCAGGTGCAGGAAACGGCCACTGCTCAGCCCACCGCGCAGCCTGAGCCCTTCAGCGGCTACGCCGTCACCCGCGGCAGCAACGTCATGATCCGCAACGGCGCAGATGACTTGTCACAGATCGCTCAGGTGCTGAGCGAAGGCGAGGTCGTATACGTCATCGGCCAGGAATACATATCCGGCTATGATTACTTCTGGGAGGTTGTCCGCTACGGCAGCATCTACGGCTATGTACGTTCCGATCAGCTGCGCCGCATGAGTACAGAGGAGCAGGAAGCCTATGAAGCTTCCTTGCGCACCCCCACTCCCGCGCCCGTACCTACCGTCACGGCCGAGCCTGTCACCCAGAGCAGTACATCCAGCTATGGATATGTAACCACCGATAATGTCCGCCTGCGCAGCGGAGCCGGCACAAATTACAACTACATCCGCATGATGAGCAAATATGCCTTCGCGCTGGTACTGGGCACGGAGGAAGTGAACGGCGTAACATGGTATCACATCAGCCAGTCCGGCACGGAGGGCTATGTGATGGGCAATTACTTCAAAGTGCTTACGCTTGGCGAGCTTACCGAGTTTTTAACCAGCGATGAATACCGTCAGTCCGCCGCCAACAGCGGAACGGAATCGGAAACCTCGTCGGTCATCACACCGGTTGAGGACTTTAACTCCGGTGTATGGAAGAATCCCGGCACGGTGCAGGCCTCCTATCAGCCGTTTACTCCCATCGTAACCCCTACCGTGAATGTAGAGCAGATCATAACTCCCACCGTGACTCCAACAGCCACCCCAACACCTACGGTTGCACCGCTCTCCACGACCAATTTCACCGAGTTTACTACGGCTGCTCCCACCACCAAGTCTTCAGGCAGCGGCTGGCTGTGGATCGCCTTGGCGGCAATTGCCGTGCTTGCCGGCGGCGGTATATACGGCTATTCCATCTATCGTGCCAACCAGCGCCGTGCCGCGCAGCGTGCGGCGCAGCGCCGTCAGGCACAGCTGCAGGCACGGGCAGCACAGCAAAACGCCTATGCTCGCCCCACACAGCAGTACCCGCAGCAGAATCAGGCAGTACAGCAGACCAGCGTATTCACACCGCCTACGCCGACGCAGCAAACCGGTGCCTCTTCCTACACATCCGCATCTCAGCAGAGCACCAAGAACCCCTATCAATCCCAGCAGAGCGGCACCGCACAGGCTTCTTCCGCCGGCGGAACGCGCCATCGCCGTTCCGATCGTCATCAAAGCTAAAATCCCTATGTACGCAAAGAGCCCCCGACATTTCTGTCGGGGGCTCTGATTTTGTATCATATACAGCAGAATCGCATACCGCCGCATCCGCTGCCGCAGCATAGATTGAAAAGCAGGCAGGTAATGCAGTAATTGGGACATGTGCTCCGTGTCCCTCCATATGGCGCGCTGTTCTGTCGATAATTTTGCCCGCCGCGGTTCATTTCCTGCAAAAAGGCCTGATATTCCGCATTACCGGGCTCCATGTTAACGGCCTGGCGGGCGAAATTGAGCGCGGAGATGTAATCTCCGATGCCCTGGCGAGCACGGCCGCATAGGTAGTACCACTGGGCATCGCGGTTAGCCATGCGGTTGAGCATTTGCAAAGCTTCGATATATCGGCCGACGCTCAAAAACTGCCGCACGGTGTAAAAATCCGGTGTTCCCCACTGATATCCAAATCCGCCGAAGCCCGCCGTGGGATCATAATAGTCCTGCGTGCCGCCGCCTCCCCGGTATGAAGATGAGGAATTCCCGCCATTTTTGCGCATATCCATGATTTGCGCGTAGGCCTCATTCACCTTCATCATCATCTTTTCGGCGCTCTCAGACCCCATATTGCGGTCCGGATGATACTGCTTGGCCATTTTGCGGTAGGCAGCTTTTACCTCATCGTCCGTGGCAGAAGAAGAAATGCCCAACACCTGATACGGATCGGTCATTGCTTTGTTTCCTTTCGTTTATGCTGCAGATAGGCATATCGGCTCCAGACGCCGGAATACAGGATGTTGCGCAGCAGCTGAGCATCCTGCTCAAGGGGAAGATAATCGAAGGCATCCATGCACTGCGCCATTTCCATGCTCAGGATATCCTCCACCCGCTGTTCATAGTCTTTTTCTTCATGAATCGGTGCCAGCGGATTAAAGCATCCGTTTTTGATATCCCGCCGATAATCCTCGTAAGCATCCATCAGATAGATAAAGCGGCCGAGCGCCGCGCCCATCTGCTGAAGTGCCAGTGCAAAAACATCCTCCTGCCACGCAAAGCAGGCACCCAGCATCTGCCCCGTCGGACGGCACAGCGCGTCCAGATCCGTGCTTTTCTGCTTTTCAAGTTCACTTTGTGCAGACAGGCTCTCCCGCACGGTTTTGCACACAGCCGGGTACTTTTCCTCTACCTGCCGATAGGCATTCGTCAGTGCACGTACGCCTGCTTTCCCTCGCAGTGTATTCTCATCCTGCATGTCATCCAGGCATTTATAGTAGGCAAGCAGGATGTTGATATCGGCGGCATAGCTCAAGGCACTGTTCTGTATGCAGGGACGTTTTTTCAGCGGATGAAGCCCGCAGCGGATGGTATGCCGTTCCTCGCTTGGCTCATACAGGGAAGACAGCAGCAGCCCCAGGAATGTCATATCGTTGCTCAGCGTCATACGCCCGATATTGCCGTATTGCTGCTTCAGTGTTTGGCAAAGCCCGCAGTAGCAGGCACGGTAGCGCTCTTTCTCGTCCTCTGCCAGCTTTTGCGGATTAACCAGCACATAGCCGAACATCGCTCTCACTCCTCGCACAGATCCGATCGGATGATCACTGTGCACGCACAGCATATCGCAAAATTATGAAATGAGTATAAACAAACTTAAAAATCAATCACCATGCCATCGTAGGAAATGATGAAGCCGGGCAGAAGAGCCTGCAGTTCGGCATAGGGTCGGACACCATTGTGCGAAAAGTGGTTGGCCACAAAGATCGTTTTATCATCCGCCGCGCCGCATTTCCGCAGCTGCTCCCGGCACTTCAGATTTTCCGCATAACCCATATGGCCGACGCTGCCGGGCTTTCTCTCACCGCAGGTGCAGTCCAGCGTAGCCAAATTCAGATGTTTTCCGGTCAGAAAGTCCAGATCATCCGGGGTAAATCCTGCGCAGTCGTGGGCGTACAGCAGCCGTTTTCCGTCTTTTTCAATCAGGTAAATAAAGGCCTGTTCCGTGCGGAAATAGGTTTTTCCTTCAAATTCAACCGGATTCTCCTGCTGCGTATCCGTTCCTTTGCAGATATAATGCACAGCCTGAAGCGGCGTTACATTATAGCCCTCTATACTGGTTGTTTCAAAAGCGTTCAGCTGCTGAAAACCCACCCGTTCATTGATCCTGTTCGCTATTTTTTTGCCGACGACGGCATTGCCGTACACTGTCAGAATCCGCTCATCCGTCAGGTGAGCAAAGCTTGCCCGACGATAGCCAAGCTCATCCGGTGCCAGATGATCGGGATGCGAATGCGTGATCAGCAGCGTGTGGATACGGGTATAATCCAGATGATTGGCAATCATCTGCGTATAGGAATCGGGGCCGAAATCAATCTTAATGATATCATCCAACATGGCTCCGGCACGCGTGCGGATTTCCTTTCCGCCGGTTTTCATAGCATATTTGCAGGCATCGCAATTACAAAACAGCGCTGGAACGCCCTCCGCCGCCGCAGTCCCGAGAAATTGAAGTTTCATGGTCAATCCTCCTCGCTTATTCACCCAAATTATACCGTTTTGGTCTTTGTCGGTCAACCTGTAAAAGCAAAGATTTGTTCACACTCGGTTGACAAATGTGTGTTATAATACAGCAGTAAACGGAAGGAGGCCGCAGTTATGAGTTTTTGGCAACGCATAAAGGATTCCCTTACCCGCTGGATGTACGGCCGTTACGGCGCGGATCAGCTTTCCCGTGCCGTGCTGTACGCCAGCCTTTTTCTGCTGTTTGTCGCCTTTTTTACGGGGCTGATGCTGCCCTTTTATCTGTCCATCGCAGGGTACTGCTGGATGATTTTCCGCATGTTTTCCCGCAATCTGCAAAAGCGTGCGCACGAAAACGAGGTCTTCCTACAGAAAACCGGCAAATGGCGCACCGAGCTTCATCAAGCACACATGCGTTTCAAAAACCGCAAGCAGTACAAGTACGTTAAGTGCCCGCAGTGCGGCGTGCGTCTGCGTCTGAAGCGCGGCTGCGGCGAAAAGGACATTGTGTGCAGCCAGTGCAAGCACTCCTTTCATGTAAAAGCCTGAAAGGAGCGTTCCATGAAGCATTCCTTAACCCGCGTGCAAAAATGGACGCGTATCGTTTACGTACTCGTCCTTTCAAGTTTCATCCTGCCGATCGGATATCTGATCTATCGTCTGATCGTCTGGGATGAGGAGACCGCGCAGGCGCTTTCGCGTACACAGGCTGATTATGCGTTAATGCTGGTGCAGTGTCTGCTTGGCATTGTGGTAATCCACCTGCCTTCCTTTTTGACAAAGCACTTTCACTTTGAACTGCCTGCCGCGCTGTACATCATGTACATTTTGTTTCTGTACGGTGCGATTTTTCTGGGTGAGGTGCGATCCTTCTACTACACCGTGCCGAACTGGGACGTGTTTCTGCATGCCTTCAGTTCCCTGATGGCAGGCTCTTTCGGCTTCATGGCAGTAGCGCTGCTCAACCGCAATGAGCACGTACCCATTCGCCTTTCTCCCTTCTTTGTGGCACTGTTTGCTTTCTGCTTTGCAGTCACCATCGGTGCCTTGTGGGAAATCTATGAATTCAGCTTTGACGGCTTTCTCGGGCTGAATATGCAAAAATTCATGACGGCCGACGGCGAAGTGCTTGCCGGCCGTGCCGCCCTGACCGATACCATGAAGGATATCATTGTGGATTGTCTCGGTGCCCTTACCGCATCCGTTGCCGGCTACATCTCCTTGAAAAACGGCCGCGGCTGGGCCAGCGACATGATTGCCCAGCACAGTCAGAAGCATGAGCAAAAAGCGGCAAAGTAACGCTTTTGCGCTGCCTTATGTCTTATCGTCCCGGCAGCCGAAATACATGCTCGATTCGCCGGAGGGTATCCGAGGGCGTTGATGTATCATCTGTCATGATGCAGCAGTATCCTGTCTTTTGTGCCTGCATATAGATTTCCTGCGTCAGCAGCGCGTTGCGAGCCATCCAACTGTCAAAGGTTTGCTCGGGCTCGGGCACCTGTTCAAGCAGCCGTGCCACCCACGGGCGCTCCCGATAGCGCGCCCGCTGAAATTCAGGTGTCGGGATCAGGCAGACATAATGGTTTGCATCCACGCCAATTTGCCCCATGAGTTCGGGCAGAAAACCCGTGCCTTCCGCCAGGATCGTGCCTGCAGGGTGCCGGTTCTGAATCTCCCTGATTGCATAAGGAAAGAGTTGGCGATAAATCTCCAACTCTTTTTCAAATTGCTGCAACGGAGGAAGCGCATCAAACTCCTGCGGAACGGCAATAGCAGCCTCGCGCAGGATTGCATTTCCTTCCATCATGCCCAGATGCGTATACCGTTCCAGGTTTTTGTCCAGTTCATAGGCACAAAAGCCATGCCGCACGCAAATCGAACGCGCAGCGGTCGACTTGCCGCCGCAGGGCGCACCGCCGATAAAGTAAACATCCGACATATCCTGCATGTTCAAATATCCTGCTGAATCTGGATCGTGCGTTCCTCGTCTGCCGAACGGATGGCGGCAAACACCACGCGCATTGCATGGATAATCTCCTCTACATCCAGGCAGGATGGACGATTATTCAGGATTGCATCCACGAATTCATTGATTACGCCTGTATTGCGGCGTTTTCCTTTTTTCTGCTCATCATTGGTGGTAATTTGATCAGTGGCATACCGTTCCACCCGGCCATCGCGGTATTCAATGATCAGGCTGTATACCGGATCGGTGTACAGCTTCATAATTCCCTTGGTGCCGTACAGCACGGTGGTATTATCCTCTGAGCCGTAGAATGTCCAGCTGGCATGCGCTGCACCCAATGCTCCGCCTGCTGTCCGCAGGATAAATAATGCATTATCATCCACCTGAATCGGCGTTCCGGTGGGCGTTTTTTTGTCCAGGGTTGCCAAGAAAGCAGATGCCTGCGTAATCACATCTCCCGTCAGGTAATTATACAAATCAATCTTGTGAATGCCAAGATCGGCAGCTACACCAAGCACCGCACTGCTTTTATGGAAAAACCACGGATTCGCCTGCCCCGTCCAGCCTTCCGGTCCGGAATGGCCGAAGGTGGTATGGAATGTCAGTATTTTTCCGATTTCGCCCTGCTCAATCAGCCGTTTTGCCTCGCGATGCGTTGCGGTCATACGCTGATTATGCCCTACCAGCAGACGCTTTCCCGTGTTTCGGGAGGTCAGC
Organism: bacterium; assembly: GCA_963624325.1. Taxonomy (GTDB): domain Bacteria; phylum Bacillota; class Clostridia; order Christensenellales; family Aristaeellaceae; genus SFMI01. Next base: position 15,041 of record CAVFPH010000029.1, on the reverse strand, counting down.
AGCATATCCTCGCAATCCTGTGCGGATACGGCAAGCGGCTTTTCGCACAGCACATGCTTGCCGCGCTCCATGGCCATGATGGCGGAACGGCGGTGGTCCATGTTTGCGCTGCACACACTGATCGCATCAATGTCCGCATCCAGCAGTGCCTCAACGCTTTCATAAGCTTTTCCGCCGTACTTTTGGGCCATCTCCTGTGCACGTGCGGCATCTACATCGTAGAAGCCCGCAATCTTGCAATGCGGATTTTCGCTGTATTCCGGTGCATGGCGTACGCGGCAGATCTGCCCGCAGCCGATGATTCCGATGCGCAATGTATCCATATGCAGTCCTCCTTGACAGTAACGCTTATTTTTCTTTGCGCTGCAGCAGCACGGCCACAATCACGATTGCGCCCTTGAAAGCCTCTCGCAGGAAGGGAGGGACGCCCATCAGGTTAAGCAGATTGTTCATTACTGCGATAATCAGCATGCCAAGCACCGTACCGCCGATGGATCCTTTGCCGCCGGACATGCTGGTACCGCCGACCACAACCGCCGCGATGGCATCCATTTCATAGCCGCTGCCTGCGTTTGCATAGTCCATGGAGCCGATGCGTGCCACCTGAATAATAGCCGTCACTGCTACCAATGCGCCCATCAGGATATAAATCCACGTTTTCACCCGTTCAACATGAATACCAGAAAGCCGTGCCGTGCGCTCGTTGGAGCCGATTGCGTATATCCTACGGCCAAAGGGCGTATGACGGGAGACAATATGCAAAATCAGCGCCAGCACAAGCCAGTAAATGATGGGCAGGATAGTTTCGCCGCCGATCTTGGTATTGGCAATGGCCAGAAAGCCGGCAGGCACCTTTACGCCCACCTTCTGCATGCACTGCTGCGTTACGCTGCGGCATATTTTCATCATGCCCAGTGTTACGATAAAGGGGGGCAGTTTGCGGTAGGATATCAGCACACCGTTGATCATGCCGACAAATGCACCGACAATCAAGGCTGCCAATATACCCAGCATATAGGCAGGCACACCTGATATACCCGCAGCCGTCAGCAGGCCTGTCGGATATCCGTTGATAACCACCATCAGCACCGCACCGACCGCCGTCATGGTAGAGCCGACCGCCAGATCAATGCCGCCGGATATGATAACAAATGTCATGCCCAGCGCTACGATGCCTACACCGGCATTATTGCGCAGGATGTTAATCCAGTTTTTTCCCCAGCGCTGAAGCCATGCGCTGAAGCTTGCATCCTGAAAGCCGAGTGCTACTGTCTGCAGGATAATCATCAGCACCAGCACGCATCCAGTGGAAAAAATGGGATTACCCTTCCATTTGCGGATAAACCATTTTACAATGTTCTCTTTTTTTGTTGCTTGCGTCATTGTAATCTCCTCACTTAACCGCCGGTTGCCAGGCGCATCATTTCCTGCTCGTTCATGGATTCTCCGCTGACCTGTGCCCGTATATCACCGTGATACATCACCAGTGCGCGGTCACATACACGGATAATCTCCTGTGCCTCATTGGAAAGAACAACCACGGCCACGCCTGCATCCGCCAAGCGGAGAATAATATCGTAGATTTCCTCCTTCGCGCCCACATCGACGCCCTGTGTGGGGTTATCCAGTATCAGCAGTTTGGGGCCGGCGCTGAGCCATTTTGCAAGCACTACCTTTTGCTGGTTTCCGCCCGACAGGCTGCTGATCGGATCGGTCGGATTTTCCATTTTAATCCGCAGGCCTTTGCGCTGCTTGTCAAAGGTGTTCAGTTCCGCCTTGCGGTCTATCAGCCCCCAGCGGGCAAGCTGACGCCAAATGACAATGGAACCGTTCTCCAGGATATCCATATCCTTTACGATTCCGTTTTCCTTGCGGTTGCGGGGCAAATAGCCGATGCCGAGGGAAAGTGCCTGCGGGGTGGAGCGAATCACCGTGGGTTTTCCCTGAACGCAGATATTGCCCGCATAGTGTCCCATATCGCCGAAAACAGTTCGGAACAGTTCACTTCTGCCATCACCAAGCAAGCCCGTAACGCCAAGAACTTCGCCCGCACGCACGTTCAGCGATACGTTGCGGTAGTACGGTTCCAGGGTAAGATTTTCCAGCCGCAGCACCTCATCGCCCAGCTGTGACGTCCGCTCATGTGCCTGCGTGCGCACCTCATGCCCCACCATTTCGCGTGCGATGCCTGCAATGCTCGCGTCGCGTACCAGCCCTTCAGCCACCACCGCACCGTCGCGCAGAACGGTGTAGCGATCACAGATCTGCATCACTTCACGCAGCTTATGCGAGATAAAAACGACGCCCACTTTTTGCTGCTTTAGGGTTCTCAGCATCTGAAAAACGCGCTCGATCTCGGGATCCGTCAGGGATGTGGTAGGCTCATCCATGATCATAACGGACGCCTTCATCATCAAAGCGCGTGAAATTTCCACAATTTGTTTATAGGAGGCATCCAGGGAGGATACCATAGCAAGCGGGTCGATATCCAGTGCCATGCTGTCAAACAGCTCGCGTGTGCGGGCAATCATGGCTTTATGATCCAGCAGGCCGCTCTTCTTTTTGATTTCACGGCCGATAAACATATTTTCGTATACGGGCAGATCGTTAATCAGGTTCAGTTCCTGGTGGATAAACGCAATGCCCGCGTTCAGTGACTGCGAAGGATTATGAAACTGTACCGGGCTGCCGTCCAGCTCAATTGTGCCACGGTCTGCCTGCAAAACGCCGCCGAGAATATTCATCAGCGTGCTTTTGCCTGCGCCGTTTTCGCCCAGCAAAGCACATATTTCGCCCTCGTTCAGATGAAAATCCACGGCCTTGAGCACATCATTTGCCCCAAAGGATTTATAGATGCCTCGCATGGAAAGGTTCATTGGGTCACATCCGTTCTGCGAATCGCAAAATGATCAGATACGCTAAAATTGCCCGAAAGGGCCATGGCAAGCCATGGCCCCTTTGAGCATTCTTTTCTATTAATAGATGGTGTTGTTGGGATCGATGTATTCATCGGCATTGGAGGCATCCACAATCTGAGAGGGGATGATCTTCACATGCTCAACTTCTTCGCCGCCCAGCACGGCAACCGCCACGTCCAGACAGTCCTTGATCATCAGGGGGCTGTACAGTGCGGAGCAGGCAGCAATCTCATCCTTCTTTTCTACGATGGCATTGAAATATTCCTGGCAGCCGCCGCCGCCGGTGATGGCCTTGATATCCGTACGGCCGGCATCCTCAATGGCCTTCAGCGCGCCCAGGGAGGTTTCGTCATCCAGGGAGAACACTGCATCAATCGTGGCGTTGGCGGTCAGCACATCGGCCATAACCGTCATGCCTTCCTGCTGGCTGAAGCTGGCGTTGGCGTACTCAATGATCTTCACATTGGGGGCGATTTCCTTCATGGTTTCGGTGAAACCTTTCATGCGCAGCTCGTTTACGGAGCCGGCGGTGGGAACGGGCATGGCCACAACCAGACCCTCGGTGCCGATCTTTTCAACAATGTACTTTGCGCCGGCAACGCCCATGGACTCGTTATCACCGGTTACACGATAAATGCCTTCTGCCTCAATGTCCATATCGAAGGCCACGCACACGATGCCCTGGGCAATCGCGTTCTGAACGGGCACTTCCATGCCGGTCCACTGCGGTGCGATCACCAGTGCCTGCGCACCCCAAAGAATCATTTCGTCGATCTGGGTGGTCATTTCCTCAGCATTGCTGGAGGTAGACAGCTTGTACTCAATCGTGCCTGCATCAGACAGTTCCTTGGCATGCTGTTCGGCAAAATAGGTGATGCCGGCAACCCAGCCATGCGTAGCGGCGGGGGTCAGGATGCCGATTTTGTAGGTGGTCGTTTCCGCAGAGGCCACGCATACCAGAGACAGGGCCATCATCATGGCCAGCGCCAAAGCGATGATCTTTTTCACGGTAAAATCCTCCTTGTTTGTTTTGCGGCATTTCACGCCGCTCTTAACTATGCCCATTATAGCAAACAGCAGAGCGGTTTGCAACAGGATCGCGGAAAAAAAGCGTAATTTGGCATAAATATGTCCTTATCTGTCATGTGCATTGGTATAACGCAAAATATCCCGCCGGGGATAAACTCCTCGGCGGGATATCAGAATCGTTAAGCAGATCAGCGAGCTTCGATGTTGTCCAGCAGCCAAGTCATTTCGCTGCCGAAGTTGGCGTTGTAGTGGATGGTTTCGCCTTCGGCTACAACCACGTTGCCCTGATTGTCGGTGATGGGGCCGGTGAAGACATCCCACTCGCCGGAGATCATCTTGGCGGTAGCTTCATCGATGAGTTCCTGAGCACCTTCGGGAGCGGCGGCAGTCAGAGGAGCCAGGGAGACCAGGCCTTCCTTCAGGCCGAAGAATACGTTTTCAGCAGTCCAGGTGCCGTCGATTACATCCTGCACTTCGGATACCAGCACGGCGCTCCAATCCCAAACGGGAGCGGTCATCCAGGCGTTGTAACCGGGTTCGCCTTCGCTGATCACGGCATTGTAGCCAATGCCGTAGGCACCGCGTTCTTCGGCGGCAACCATGGGCATGGAGGTATCGCAGTGCTGGCCCAGCACGTCGCAGCCCAGATCCAGCAGCGCTTCGGCAGTCTGCTTTTCAAGGGTAACATCATACCAGGTGCCGGTGTACATGACATAGATCTTGGCATCGGGATTTACGGACTTTACGCCCAGCGCAAAGGCATTCAGGCCGCCGTTTACCTCGGGGTTGTTCATGGAGCCGACATAGCCGATCAGGTTGCTTTCGGTCTTGAGGCCGGCCACGATGCCGCTCAGATAGCGAGCCTGATAGATCGCGCCCCAGTAGTTGTTGAAGTTGGTATCATTGCACATATAGCCGGAGCAGTGGGAGAAGATGACATCGGGATGCTCTTCGGCGGCTTCCTTGAAGTATTCCTGGTAGCCGTAGCTGTTGCCGAAGATGATCTGGCAGCCCTGCTCGATCAGCTCATCGATAGCGTCGGCGCAGGCGGAATCTTCGGAGACGTTCTCACTCCAGAACACCTGGGATTCATCCAGACCCAGCTTTTCCATCATGGCCTTGGTGCCCTCGTGATGAGCATAGGTGAAGCCCTTGTCTTCGGCACCGCCGATGTAGATGAAGCCGACTTTCAGGTCTTCCTTCGCCACGGGCTCAAAAGCCAGTGCGGAAGCGGAGCAGAGAACCAGAACGAGTGCGAGCAGGATAGCGGCAAGCTTCTTCATGTGATTTCCTCCACTGATTGTTGATTGGTAACGAATCTATCTCCTTATCAGTCATCATCCGCCAACAGGATATGTCCATCCTGAATGGAAGTGATCACCGCTAAAGACTTAAGGTTTACACCGGCCTCGCGCAGCTTGCGTCCGCCGGGCTGGAAGCCCTTTTCAATCGCAATGCCAACGCCTGCCAGCGTGCAGCCGGCCTGCTCCACGATGGAAATCAGGGCATGGGATGCCTCGCCGTCCGCCAGAAAATCATCCACCACCAGCACACGGCTTCCCGCAGGCAGGTAGCGGCGGTCAACGCGCAGGGTATTGTCATTGCCATGGGTAAAGGAGTGGGCAACGGCAGTCAGCATATCATCGCTTTGATTGGCAGCCTTGCTCTTTTTCGCAAAAACCACGGGGATATCCCCCAGGGCGTGGGCGGCGGTTAGGGCAATGGCAATTCCGCTGGCTTCCACCGTAAGCACCACATCGGGCTTCTCGGCGCGGAAGTAATCGGCCAGCGCCTGTCCCATTTCAAACATCAAATGCGTATCCAAACGATGGTTCAAAAACATGTCAACCTTGACAATGCTGTCCCCAACACATTTTCCCTGCTCGAGAATGGTTTTGCGAAGCTCCTGCATGCCGCGCCTCCAAGAAATGGTTCAGCTTGTAAAACACGAACATTTTTGCAAGCTGCGGGCTTATTGTACACTAAATGTTCGGAAAATGCAAGCGGAAATTCCAAGAAAATTTGGCTGATTGATATGATTTGCGAACGTTTCGCGTTATTTTGACTGTTTATACAATTATGTTTCATGGTTTTTGTGCACTCTGCCGTTTGTATTGGTCGTTGGCGGTCCTTTCCCCCTCAATTTTGCTGTCATTCTTCATATTAAAGGAAACGCTTCTCTCGGTTTTTTCTTTCGTCCCCGCGCGTTATGCACCCCGGCATTGTTTGCTCTGTACTTTTCATCGCTTGACGGCCTCTTTCGGCATGTGATAGAATGACCCGGTAATCGGCCTCGGCTTTTATCTTGCCTGTGCGCAATTTTTCCGCCGGCCGGAAAGGATCATTATGAATCAATTTCACCGCATCCGCATTGCTGCCCATATGGGCACGCACAGCGGCAATATTCCGGGAAACACTTGGGAGGCCTTTGAAGTTGCACTGCGTCAGGGCGCAGACATTGTTGAATTAGATGTAACCAAATCCGCCGATGATCAGCTGTTTGTTTTTCACCCCGGCACCGAGCGGCGCTGTTTTGGGCAGGATCTGCATTTGGAGCAGATGCACTCCGATGAAATCCGCAAGCTGCGCTTTCTCAATGAGTTTGACGAGTTCACATCTCTGCATCCCCTTTTGCTGTCCGATGCGCTGACAATGCTCAAGGATCGCTGCGTGGTCAATCTGGACAAGTTCCAGAATAATCCTGCCCTGATCGCCCGCACGGTCCGGTCGCTGGGCATGCAGGATCAGGTAATCGTAAAGACCGCCCCGCGGCCCGAGCTTTTTGATGCGGTAGCCGAGGCTGCGTGGGATCTGCCCTATATGCCCGTTGTGCGTGAAAACGACACCTGCTGCGATATACTGGCAGCGCGCAAGGATCTGCGCTATTTCGGCGTAGAAGCCGTCTTTTCTTCGGATGATTCCATGCTTGCTTCGGATGAATACATTCAAAAACTCCACGGTTTGGGCAAGCAGGTATGGCTCAATTCCATCCGTTATAATGATCAACAGCCGCTGGCAGGCACGCACTGCGATGACCTTGCCCTGGTGGATGATCCCGATGCGCATTGGGGCTGGATGGGACGCAAAGGCTATGACATCATCCAAACAGACTGGGTGCTGCCGCTGTATCTGTATCTGCGGTCCAAAGGCTGGTAATATCGATTCTTTCTGCTAAGCAGTTTTCTCCCCGCTGCCCTGTTTTCCGTCTTCCGGCGAATTGCAGGTCGGTGGGGAGATCTTTTGAATTGCCGATCTTTCTTTTTGACGCTCGAGAAAATCCGTGATAAAATGATGCGGAATTCAAGCATTCTGGAGGATTTATGGCTGCTGCCTTTTCATTGACGGATATATCCCTGCATTACAGCGAAAAGCCGCTGCTGGATCGGGTGAATGTTACCATATCCGAGGGCGACAAAATCGGCGTGGTCGGTCGCAACGGTGCCGGAAAATCAACCCTGCTGCGTCTGCTGGCAGGACGAGAGGAAGCCGATTCAGGCGATATTGCCAGGAAGCGCGGCCTGACGCTCGCTTATCTGCCCCAAACCCCGCTTTTGAACGCAGAGGACAGCATCACCCAGGCGGCACTTGGCTATGTATCGGCTGCAAGCGAGGCAGAGCGGGAAAGCGCTGCCTATGAGGCGCAAACCATTCTGTCCCGCTTGGGGTTTACGGATTTTAAGCAGCGGGTCGGAGAGCTGTCCGGCGGTCAGCAGATGCGGGTGGCGCTGGCCGGGGTCCTGTGCCGCAAGGCAGACGTATTGCTGCTGGATGAACCGACCAACCACATTGACCTGGACATGGCGGCGTGGCTGGAGGATTATCTGGCGGACTACCGCGGCACACTGGTCTGTGTTACGCATGACCGCTACCTGCTGGAGCGGGTTTTCAACCGCATTTTCCAGGTGGGCGGCGGACAGGTTCAAACCTATCAGACGGATTATGCGGGCTATTTGGAGGAACGCGCTCAGCGGGAAGAGATGGCCGCATCCACCTTGCGCAAGCAAAAAAGCCTGTACAGAACCGAGCTTGCCTGGATTCAGCGCGGCGCACGCGCCCGCAGCACAAAAGCCAAGGGCCGTATCGACCGTTTTGAAGTTCTGAAGGAAAATGTACGCGAAGCGCCGTCCGAAGCGCAGCTGCAGATGAAGAGCGTGGCAAGTCGACTGGGGAAGAAAATTCTCTCCTGCGAGCACCTGCGCTGCGAGCTGGGCGGCCGCACGCTGGTGCGGGACTTTTCCTATACCCTGCTGCGGGACGACCGCGTGGGCATTGTAGGCGGAAACGGCGCCGGAAAGACAACCCTGCTGCGCACGCTCAGCGGAAATCTGTCCCCGAGCGGCGGCACCATTGAAACCGGAGAAACCGTACGGATGGGCGTATTTGCCCAGCATTGTCCCAAATTGGATCCCGACATGCGCATCATTGACGCGATACGTGATGTTGCGGTGCGCGTGTATACCCCCGACGGCGAGCTTTCCGCCTCTCAGATGGCGGAAACCTTTCTGTTCCCGTCGGCCATGCAATATCAAAAGGTAGCATCGCTTTCCGGTGGTGAGCAGCGCAGGCTGTATCTGCTGCGCGTGCTGATGGCTGCCCCCAACGTGCTTTTGCTGGATGAGCCTACCAAGGATCTGGATATTGAAACGCTGAATGTGCTGGAGGATTATCTGGATTCCTTTCAGGGCGCGGTCATCGCAGTCAGCCATGACCGATATTTTCTGGACCGCGTAACGCACAAGCTGTTTGCACTGGAAAGCGGCGAAATGATTCCCTACAACGGCGGCTGCGCGGATTATTTGGCTGCCCGAGCTTTGCAGGATCAGTCCGCGCAGGTCAAGACGGAAAAGCCGGCATCTGCGGCACAGCCGACCCGCGATAAACCCTTTGCCAAGCGTTTTTCCTACAAAGAGCAGCGGGATTTTGAAACAATTGACGGCATCATTGCCGATTTGGAAAGCAAATTGTCCGATATTGCAAAGCAAATTGAGGCCAACAGTGCCGATTATGAAAAGGTGCTGACCCTGACGCAGGAGCAGGAGAAAACGCAGGCGGCGCTGGATGCCGCCATGGAAAGATGGATGTATCTGCAGGAGCGTTATGAGGAAATTCAGGCGGCAAAGGAGAATGGTTAATGAAAGTTTATGCATTTCGTCTTCGTCGCGGGCAAGATTTGCTTAAGGAGCTTTTTCGCTTTGCCCGGGAGCACGATCTGCGCGGCGCGGTAATTTTATCCTGTGTCGGGTGCCTGAGCCATTGGCGGCTGCGGGACGCCGGCGGCGTGCAGGCATGTGAGAAAACAGAGCCGGTGGAAATCGTATCTGCCACGGGGACAATCAGCCGCGAGCGGCTGCATCTTCATATATCGCTCAGCCGCGAGGATCTTTCCACCATCGGGGGCCATCTGCTGGAAGGATGCATCGTTAATACAACTGCCGAGATCGTCCTGCTGGAATTGGAAAGCTGTTCCTTTTCCTCCCTCTTCGATCCCGAGACAGGCTATGACGAGCTGATCATCCACGATGTATAATTACAAAAAAATATGTATATTTTTTTGTAATCTCTTGACAGAGATGAAAACTGCGGTATAATACAAACGGATTCTTTATCAAAGAAAGGACAATCCGACTATGAAAAAGATGTATTCCGTCGTTGCGCTCCTGCTGGCGCTGGTCATGGCGATGTCCGCCGTGAGCTTCGCCGCCGCCGAAGCCGAAGCAAAAGTCTATGCGGTCGGCGACACCATGGACGATTTTACCATTACCCTGACCGACGGCACCTCGGTAACGCTTTCCGATCTGCTTGCAACCCACAAGGCCGTCTTGATCAACATCTGGGCCACCTGGTGCGGACCTTGCCGTTCCGAATTTCCCTACATGGAAGAAGCCTATTCCCAGGTTCAGGACGATCTGGCCATCATAGCCGTCTCCTGTGAGCCGAGCGATACCGATGATGTAATCAACGCCTTCAAGGAAGAAAACGGCCTGTCCATCCTGCCCATGGCCGCCGACACCATCGGCCTGACCGAATGGTTTACCTATGACGGCATCCCCACCTCCATCATGGTGGACCGCAATGGCGTAATCTGCTGGCAGGAGTCCGGCTCGATCACCTCTGTGGATACTTTCATGCGTCTGTTCACCCCCTTCATTGCCGATGACTACTCCGAGTCCCTGGTCGGCTTTGAAATTCCCAAAGTTGTTCCCAATGTGGAAGCGCCTGCCGTCGAGGATGCTGCCAAGGCGCTGCTGGCTGACGGCAGTGACCTGACCGTTTCCTTTGATACCGAAGACGAATATGCCTGGCCTTGGCTGGTTGATGATGGCTGCCTGGTTGCTTCCAACACCGGCATCGATGACTCCTATGCCACCGTTTCCGTCAGTCTGACCGCCGCCGAAGGCAATGTTCTTTCCTATGATGCTAAGGTTTCCTGCGAAGCGATGTATGATTACCTTTACGTCTCTCTGGACGGCAAGATGGTCAAGGTGCTGGATGGCGAAAAGGATTGGTCCACCTACGCGCTTGCACTGACCGCCGGCGATCATACCGTATCCTTTACCTATCAGAAGGATGCTGCCTCCAGCGAAGCTGAGGATACCGCATGGCTTAAGAACGTAAAGGTGCTCTCCGGTGACGAAGCTGCCGCTTTGGTTGCCTCGATGCCCGTGTTCCCCTACGCGTTGGAATCCGGCATGACGCTCACGCTGGATGACGCCTCCGCCAAGGAAATCGTGTTTGAATACGCCGATCCGGAATATGCTGCCACATTCGAAGATGCACTGGGCAAGATGTATGTTGTCAATTCGGATACCGCCACGGCAAAAGTTGCCATCGGTGCGGATATCAATCCCGAAATGGCCGCCGTTTACAACAACTTTGACGGCTCCCTCGTGAAGTTGGCCGAAGCCGATATTGACGGCGATGTCTTCAGCGTCACCGGCGGTGTCAGCGCCATGGAAATTGACGGTTACTCCTACAACACCTTCTATGGCTACTACGATACGTATGATGTAGAGTCCCCCATCATCGCCGTCACCCTCTTCCACAGTGAGGAGAATGTAAACAGCTTTATTGCCGAGATGAACGCCGCTTACCAGATGGAAGTCTTCTCCTCCTGGTGCTATGCGGACGGCACTCAACCCTCCACCGATGCGCTGGCCGAAGCTTCTGCCGATGTTCAGACCGGTGTTGCCGCTTATCAGCTGACCTTTGTGGATCAGGACGGCAACGCTGTTGCCGGCGTAATGGCCAATGTGTGCGATGATGACACATGCACACTCATGACCGCCGACGAAAACGGCGTCATTGAGTTCATGAATGTTCCCTTCGCCTATCACATTCAGGTGATCAAAGTGCCCGATGGATACGAGTTTGACACCTCTGCCGAGTACTACACCGAGGAAGAGGGCGGCGTGCTGGTATTCACCCTGACCAAGACCGCCAAATAATTGTCAATATTTCTGCATGGGAGGCAGCCGTATGGCTGCCTCCTTTTTTGATTGCTCCTTCTTCATCTTTCATTCATCAAAGGTTTCCAGTCCATTCACACAATTTCAAAGGTTCATTTAAGGTTTCCTCACTATCATATACAGCGTGAAACAGCAAGATCAAAGGAGGAAACCGCATTGATCGAGGTTAAACACCTAACCAAGCGCTACGGGAATCACGTTGCCGTGGCAGATTTGTCCTTCACAATCGAAAAGGGCATGGTATACGGATTTCTTGGGCCGAACGGCGCAGGCAAATCCACAACCATGAACATCATCACCGGATGCCTCGGTGCAACCGACGGAGAAGTCTTTATCGACGGCCATTCCATTACGGAAGACCCCATGAAGGCAAAAAAGCTGATCGGTTATCTGCCCGAGCAGCCGCCGCTGTATATGGACATGACGCCGCTGGAGTATCTGCGCTTTGTGGCGCAGGCCAAAGGGATTGCCCATAAGGAAATTGCAGCGCAGATCGACGGCGTCATGGAAAAAACCAAGCTGACGGATGTCAAGAATCGCCTAATCCGCAACCTGTCCAAGGGCTATAAGCAGCGTGTGGGCATCGCCCAGGCACTGCTGGGCAATCCGGAAGTCATCATTCTGGATGAGCCGACGGTCGGCCTTGACCCTGCGCAGATCATTGAAATCCGTGAGCTGATCCGCGAACTGGGTAAGGAGCACACCCTGGTGCTTTCCAGTCATATTCTGAGCGAAGTGCAGGCCGTGTGCGACTCCATCATGATTATCTCCAAAGGACATCTGGTGGCCAGCGATACGCCCGAAAATCTGACGGCTCTGCTGGCGGGCACCAGCACGCTGAAGCTGGAAGTTAAGGGCAGCGAAGAAACCGTCCGCGGGATTCTCGGTACAGTGGATGGCATTGAGGACTTCCACTTTGTACAGTCGGAAAACGAAAACAGCCTGATTGAAGTCAAGCCCGATGAAGAGCAGGACATCCGTGAATCCCTGTTCAACGCTTTTGCCAAAGCCAACGTGCCGATTCTGGAAATGACGCGCACCAAGGCTACATTGGAGGATGTGTTCCTGGAGCTGACGCAAAGCGAAGCAGCACCGGAGAAGCCGCAAAAGGAGGGTGAGACAAAGTGACAGCTGTGTTCAAGCGGGAGCTGGGCTCCTATTTCAAGGGCATGCTGGGCTATCTGCTGTCGGCATTCCTGCTGGTCTTTGCGGGAATTTACTGCATGGCTTATAACCTGAGCGGCTACTATGCCAATTTCGAATATGTACTTAGTGCCATCGCTTTCATTTATCTGATTGCCGTCCCGATTATCTCCATGCGCTCTCTGGCCGAGGAAAAGCGTCAGAAAACAGATCAGCTGCTCTATTCCCTGCCGATTCGCCTGTCTGATGTGGTCATCGGCAAGTATCTGGCTATGCTGTGCGTTCTGGCCGTTCCTACACTGATTATGGCCTGCTATCCGCTGGTGCTGTCCCAGTTCGGCACGGTATCCTTTGCAAGTGCCTACGGCGCACTGATTGCCTTCTTCCTGCTGGGCGCATGCCTGCTGTCCATCGGCCTGTTCATCTCATCCGTGACAGAAAGCCAGGTAGCGGCTGCAATCATCACGCTGGTAACCATGCTGCTTTTATACTTTATGAGCTCACTTAGCGGTTTTGTTTCCTCCGATGCATCCGCATCCCTGATTGCGCTCTCTGTAATGGCCCTGATTTTCACGGCAATCCTGTACGCGCTGACCAAGAATCCCATTATCTCCGTGCTGGTCGGCGCAGCGCTCATCGGCGGTCTGCAGGTATGGTATCATGTTGATTCTTCCGCTTTCTCCGGGCTGTTCGGCGATATGATGGATGCCATCAGCGTGTTTGACCGTTTTGAAACATTTGTGAACGGCGTATTTGACCTGACGGTTGTGGTCTATTACATCTCTATCACCATCGTGATGCTGTTTATGACCGTGCAGGTGATGGAAAAGAGGAGGTGGGCGGAATGAAAAGCTTGAAGCAATCCTTAAAGCGCATGTTCGGCGGACGCTTCCGTGCAGGCAGCTATTCGGCCTTTGCCGCCGTGATTGTGATTGTCATCGCGATTGTTGCCAACATGATTTTCTCCTCTCTGCCCGCAACAACCACCCAGATTGACCTGACAAGCCAGTCCCTGTACAGTCTGAGCGATCAGACCAAGCGCATCGTGGCTTCCCTGGATCAGGATGTGAATATCTACATTATCTGCAACGAAGGCAATGAAAACGCAACCATCCAGCGTCTGCTGGAGCGCTATGAAGGCCTGTCCAGCCACATCAAAGTACAATCGGTAGACCCGACGCTGCAGCCCACTTTCCTGGATGCCTACGATCTTGAGCTGAGCACCCTTTACGAAAACAGCGTACTGGTTGAATGCGGCACCAGATACCGTCTGGTCGGGTATGACAGCATCTTCGTAACGGATTACGAGATGGATTACTACTCCTACAGCTACACGACCACCACCAGCTTTGACGGTGAAAACGCACTGACCAATGCAATCCACTACGTATCCAGCGACAATCTGCCCAAGGTTTACACCCTTACCGGGCATGGTGAAACAGAGCTGAGCGACAGTGTGGAAGAGATGCTGGAGCAGGATAACTTTGATCTGGAAAGCCTGTCCCTTCTCTCCATGGATGCCGTTCCCGAGGATGCAACGGCCATCGTCATCAACGCGCCTACCTCCGATTTGAGCGAGGATGAAGCGGATCTGCTGATTACCTATCTGCAGGGCGGCGGCAATGTAGCCCTGCTGACCGGCTACATGGAAGCCGATGATATGACGCAGCTCAAGCGTGTTACCTCCTCCATGGGGCTGACAACCGATACCGGCATTATCATCGAGGGCGATCGGCAGATGCATATCAACCGTTACTCCTATTATCTGCTGCCTACCATCGAAAGCCATGACGTAACGGATTCTCTGATTGATGGCAATTATTACATCCTTACGCCGCTGGCACAGCCCCTGATTGAGTCCGATGAAGGCGATGCCGATATCACCTGGCTGCTGACCACCTCGGACAGTGCCTATACCAAAGCCGAAGGGCTGCAAACCCAGACCACCTCGCAGGAAGATGATGACGTTGTCGGAACCTTCCATGTCGGCGCAGTAGCCGAAGATACCGGCAAGCTTTTCTGGGTAACCTGCGATTCTCTGCTGGATACCTCGGTAGACCGCACGGTATCCTATGCAAACAGCAATCTTTTCCTGAATGTTTTGAACTGGATGGGCGGCCAGGAGGAAAGCATCTCCATCCGCTCCAAATCCCTGGATACGCAGCGTCTGACGGTTACGGAAAGTGCCTCCTCTATGTGGAGCATTATCATGATCGGTGTGATCCCGCTGTGCCTGATCGGCATCGGTGTCTGCATTTGGGTAAGGAGGAAGCGTAGATGAGCAGAATCAAAAAATTGCTGCTGCTTGTAATCGTTCTGGCTGCCTTGCTGGGCTGTTATGTGCTGGCAAGCAAGAAAACAGAAACGACAGTAGTGAATGAGGAAAGCGGCACGTACGAACTGACCGCCAAGACGGCCGACGATATCAGCGCAATTGCATGGACGGCGGATGATGTCAGCTATTCCTTTACCCGCACAGACGGTG
>CAVFPH010000028.1:0-23771 GCA_963624325.1 bacterium | reverse complement strand
GTCCCTGCAGTGCACGCAGCGGGATATTGCGGCACTTTTGCTGACCGGGGATCGCGATGCCCTGCAGCTGGTCAGTGATGACGCAACGCTGCTGCTGACACGAAAGGGCATTTCCGAAATAGAGGAGTGCACGCCCGCGCGGGTGAAGGAGCTGTTTGGCGTAAGACCCGATCAGGTGACGGACTTGAAGGGGCTGATGGGCGACAGCTCGGACAATATCCCCGGCATTCCGGGGGTCGGCGAAAAAACAGCCGTCAAGCTGCTGGGCAGCTATGATACGCTGGAAGGCGTGCTGGCGCATGCCGATGAAATCAAGGGAAAACTGGGTGAAAAGGTACGCGCCAATGCGGATCAGGGGCGTTTTTCAAAGCACCTGGCCACCATCCGCCGTGATATTCCGCTGGAGGTGCGGTTTGACGATTGCGAAATCAGGCATCTGTCCAATGCCTTGCCCGTATTGAACAAATATGGCCTTAATGCCATTGCCCAGCGCATTGAAAAAGAGCAGGGGACGGAAATCAGCCTGCCCGAAGAGGCGGAGCAAACCTTTGATCCCTGGCAGGCGCTTGACCGTGCAGCGGCCGAAAGCATGGCTGCGCAGGGAGATGCCGCCGTCTATCTGGGGGAAGAAGAGCTTTCGGTTTGCCAAGGTGCCAAGCGTCTGCGTGCGCAGATCGGCGGCCAGACCGCGCTGTTTGATATGGCAGATGCCGCAGGAGACCCGCTTTCGGATTGCGACGCCCTGTGGCGCGGCTCGGTCATTACCCATGACGGCAAGCACCTGCTGCACGCCCTGAAAAACGCCGACAGGCCCTTGCCCCAAATTGCCTACGATACCATGCTGGCCGCCTATGCAATCAACCCGCAGGAAAAAAGCTATCGCCTGTCCGCATTCGGGGAGGCCGATGCCTCGGGCGTTGCGGCACTGCGTACGCGTCAGCAAAAGCAAATGCGCGAGCTGGGCGTGGAAAACCTTTATTATCAGATTGAACTGCCGCTGATGCGTGTGCTCTTTGACATGGAGCTGGAAGGCTTTGCCGTGGACGGGAGCGTGCTGTCTGCGCTTGGCAAGCAGCTGACGGCGCGGGAAGAGCAGCTGAAGGGCGATATCTACCGCCTTGCGGATGTCGGCGAATTCAATATCAACAGCCCCAAGCAGCTGGGTGAAGTGCTGTTCGGCGAAGACAAGCTTGGCCTGAAGGCCGGGCGCAAGACCAGCAAAGGCTACTCCACCGATGCGGATACGCTGGAGGCGCTGCGCGATGCGCATCCCGTAATTCCCTGCATACTGGAGTACCGCCAGGTCAGCAAGCTGCGCAGCACCTACATTGACGCGCTGCTTCG
Organism: bacterium; assembly: GCA_963624325.1. Classification (GTDB taxonomy): domain Bacteria; phylum Bacillota; class Clostridia; order Christensenellales; family Aristaeellaceae; genus SFMI01. The sequence goes on along the minus strand of CAVFPH010000028.1, from coordinate 22,427 downwards.
CAAAATCGGCCCTGACGGGCGCATTCATACCTTTTTCGATCAGACAGGCACGGCAACGGGGCGCATTTCCTCTGCCGAACCCAACCTGCAAAACATCCCCGTGCGCTCGGAGCTGGGGCGTGAAATCCGCCGCGCCTTTGTGGCATCCCCCGGATGCGTGCTGGTGGATGCCGATTATTCGCAGATTGAACTGCGCATCCTGGCGCATTTTTCGGGCGATGCGGCCATGATTGACGCCTTCCGCCGTGGGCAGGATATCCACGCCCGCACGGCGGCAGAGGTAGCAGGTGTACCGCTGGAGGCTGTAACCCCCACCATGCGTGCCCACGCCAAGGCTGTCAATTTCGGGTTGGTATACGGCATCAGCGATTTCGGGCTGGCGCGCAATACCGGCATGTCCCGAAAGGAAGCAGCCGCTTTTATCGAACGCTACTTTGCCACGTATCCCGGCGTGCGGACCTTTATGGATCGTGCCGTGAAGGAAGGCTACGAAACGGGCATGTCGCGCACACTGTTTGGGCGCGTGCGCCGATTGGATGAGCTGAAATCGGGCAATGCCAATATCCGCAAGTTCGGCGAGCGCGCGGCCATGAATACCCCCGTGCAGGGAACGGCTGCCGATATCATCAAACTGGCAATGGTGCGGGTGCACGATGCCCTGCAAGAGGGCGGATTTGCGGCAAAATTGATCCTGCAGGTACACGATGAGCTGCTGATAGAAGCGCCGCTGGAAGAGGCGGAACGCGTGGCGCAGCTGCTGCGCACCTGCATGGAGCAGGTAGCCGAGCTGTCCGTTCCCCTTGTGGCGGAAGTGAAAACGGGGAGAAGCTGGTATGAAACCAAGTAAGCCCTATGTGCTGGGATTGACAGGCGGCATTGCCTGCGGAAAATCCTATGTGGCGCGGCTGCTCCGTCAGTGCGGCATTCCGGTGCTGGATGCGGATGCCATTTCCCGCAGTCTGACGGCCGATCACGGCGAAGCCCTGCCGGCCATTCGGGCAGCCTTCGGGGATCAGGTGTTTGACGGGGATGTGCTCAACCGCCGTGCGCTTGGAAACCTGGTGTTTTCCGATGCGGCGGCACGCAGGCGCCTGGAGGAAATCCTGCATCCCATGATCATCGGCCGCATGCGGCGTGAAACTGAGGATTCCGATGCCGCGCTGGTTGCCTGGGATGTGCCGCTGCTCTATGAAACGGGCATGGATGCACAGTGCAATGAGGTATGGTGTGTCAGCGTACCGCCGGGCATGCAGATACGGCGCATAATGCGGCGGGACGGGCTTTCCCGCACGCAGGCTGCACAGCGCGTGCAAAGCCAGATGCCGCTTGCCGAAAAGCGCCGCCGTGCCGACCATGTAATTGACACTTCGGTGAATTACCGCAGCACCAACCGCCGTGTACGCGGGCTGCTGCGCAATACAAGGAGAAACTGCCTTGAGTAATGTACAACCGTCTGCCCCGGCACCGCGCAATCGGCGCAGTGACCGTCACCATGCCGCCAACCAGGCAGCACCTGCGCCAAAGCAGGAAAAAAAGAGCACTGCCGGCAGCGAAAAGGGAAAATTTCCGGTTCGCACGTGCATTGTGCTCGGCATGGTGCTGATTATCTGCATTCTGGCACTCGGCATCGCGCAGGGCAACCTGAAAACCCTGCGCAAGGAGCGCGAAAATGCCGCCGAGGAATATCAAAAGCTGGTGGAGCGCCACACCGTGGCCTATCGGGAGGACATTGAAAAATACGCAGCCGAAAACGATATTCATCCTGCCTTTGTGGCGGCGATTATCCTGCGTGAAAGCAGCTATGACCCTTCCGCGACCAGTTCTGTCGGTGCGCGCGGGCTGATGCAGGTGATGGAAAACACCTTTGAATTTGTCCGCAAAAAGCTGGGAGACGAAAGCACCACCTTTGCGGACATGTATGATCCCACTATCAATATCCGTTACGGCTGCTGGTATCTGGGGTATCTCAGCCGCATGTTCAACGGGGATCCCATCAAGATTGCCTGTGCCTACCATGCCGGGCCCAACAATGTAAAGCTGTGGATTATGAACTATACATCCGACGGTCAGACTTTGACGCTGGATGAAATCCCCATGGAGGACACCCGCTACTACGCCGGAAAGGTGATCAATGCCTATGACATCTATTATCAATACTATTACACGGATGAAAACTAAACTGGCGCTGGTATGCGTCCTGGTGCTGATATGCTGCCTTGCAGTTCCCGCCCAGGCGCAGTATGTTACCGATGATGCCCTGCATCTGGGCATTATCTCCGTCGCCACCACGCGCGTCAACCCTTTGACCCCGGTTGAGCGGGAATTTATGTCCGTAACGGATCTGATATATGAGGGGCTTATGTATATCGATGACGATTACAAACCCCAGTGCTGTCTTGCAAAAGAATACAAATATTCCAACAACGGAAAAACATGGTACTTTTACCTGCGGGATGACGTCACTTTCCACGATGGCACACCGCTGACGGCGCACGATGTTGTAGCCACCGTGCAGGAGATTCTGCGCCTTGCCGCTGATGAAAGCAGCACCAACAAGGGGCGTTATGCCACCCTTCAGTACTTTATCAAAAGCATTGAGGCAAACGACAATCAAACCGTTATTATCACAACCAATCGTCCCAACTACGGCTTTCTGTATGCAATGACTTTTCCCATTCTCAAGGCAGATGAAGTCCAGGCGGATAATCCGGTAGGTACAGGCGCGTACTATCTGGATATGTACGACTTTTCATCCTATCTGCTGCTGAGTAGCTACAGCGGCTGGTGGCAAAACACGCCGGATTATCAACAGATACTGGTATCCCTTTACAGCACCAACCGAGAGCTGATTTCGGGTTACGAATACAGCAATGTGGATGCCATTTTGACCCGCGCCATCACGGCTGCCCAGTACAAAACGGGCGCAACATCCTACAACATCGATTTCCGCACCACGCAGCTGGAAACGCTGATGATGAACAACGCCTCCTTTGAGCTGCGGGATGTGCGCGTGCGTCAGGCCATCCGCTATATGCTGGATTTGGACGACATTGTGGATAACGTCTACTACGGCATGGTCACCCGCACGGATACGCCGCTGATTCCCGGCACCTGGACGTATTGGAGCGAGAATGATGCCCAGCAGTTTAACATGCAGAAAGCCGCGCAGCTGCTGGACGAAGCAGGATGGACAGGCTTTGATGAGGACGGTGTCCGCACCATGGTGCGCTCCGATACCGGCAAGGTAGCCCGCCTGCATCTGCGTTTTTATGTGTATGAGGAGCAGGAAAACTCCGTGCGCGTGGAGGTGGCCAATCGCATATCCGATGCGCTTTTGCAGGTAGGCATTGAGTGCAAGGTGGAAACCCTCACCTTCAAGGAAGCAAAAGAAAAGCTGAAGGCAGGCAGCTATGACCTGTGTCTGGCCGCTTTCAACATCGATTCCACGCCCGATCCCGGTTATCTGCTGATTTCAGGCAACAACTGCAACTACATGCGCTACAAATCCACCGAAATGGATAACCTGTTCAAAACCCTGCGTGCAGCGCTGGATGAAACCGGCTACACCGCCGCCCTGCAGAGCATTCAAACGCTGTTCTGGAACGATTGCCCCTTTGTATGCCTTTATTACCGCAACGGCTCCGTGCTGACCCGCAAGGTATTTACCGATGCCCGCGACGTGCGGGAGCCCGAGGTGCTGCGCGGCATTGAAACATTCAAAAAATAACGGAATACCCATCAAAAAGAGCGATGCCGTATAAAGCGCATCGCTCTTTTCTTCAGTCCTCTGTTTCGTCATTCTCGGGGATAACAGGATGAAGTGCGGCATAGACGGCAGCCGCGGCAGTCTTGTTCATGCCCTTGACGGCACACAGCTCATCCGTATCCGCTTCCTTCATCTTTTTGATGGAACCGAAATGCGCCAGCAGCGCACGCCGCCGCGCCGGGCCGATTCCGTCAATATCCTCCAAAGAGGAATGGACACTCGCTTTTCCGCGCAAGGAGCGGTGGTAGGTAATGGCAAATCGGTGTGCCTCATCGCGGATGCGCTGAATCAGGTGCAGTGCAGGGGTATGATGATCCAGCACGACCGGGTCATCCCGATTGGGCAGGTAAATTTCCTCCAGCCGCTTGGCCAGGCCGAACATAGGCACATTGATCCCCATGGACAGCATGGCTTCCCGCGCAAAGCGAAGCTGTTCCGGTCCGCCGTCGATCAGAACCAGATCGGGCATCACCCAGCGCTCTGCAGGATCCTCCCGCAAGGTGCGCGCAAAACGGCGTCCAAGCACCTCGTTCATGGAGGCAAAATCGTTTGCCCCTTCCACGGTTTTGATTCTGTAGTGACGGTATTCACGATATGCGGGCTCACCGTCGATAAACACCACCATGGAGGCAACGGACAGCACGCCCTGCGTATTTGAAATATCAAAGCCTTCAATGCGTTTGGGATACCCCTGCATACCGATGGCATCCGCCAGTGCCCGGCATGCACCCACCGTGCGCTCCTGGCGAATCATACGCTGCGCATTGCGCTTTTCCAGCGCATCGGCGGCATTGCGCTCAGCCATAAGCACCAGTGCGCGCTTTTCCCCGCGCTGCGGGGTCAGCACCTCTACAGCGCCGCCGCGCCGCTCACGCAGCAGCTGGGCGATGATATCCGGTTCTTCAAGCGGCATGGTCAAAATTTCCCTTGCAGGCAGGCGATCGGCATAATACCGCAGGGCAAACTCCGTCAGCACGCTTTGCGGTGGCTCATTGCCCTCCCCCGGCAGCGCAAAGCTGTCCCCGCCGATCATGCGGCCGCCGCGGATCATCAGCACTTGCGCCATGGCATCCAGCCCATCCTGCGCCAACGCCAGCACATCCTGCTGGGCATCATTGGTCTGAATGGCGCGCTGACGCTCCATCAGCCCTTCCACATCGCGCAGCGCATCACGCTTCTGAGCGGCAAGCTCATAGTCCATTTTCTTTGCGGCATCCCACATTTCGGCGGTCAGGCGATCGCATATTTCCTTGCTGTTGCCGTTTAGGAAGGATATCACGCCGTCAATAATTTCCGCATATTCTTCCTGCGTGCACAGATGGGCGCAGGGCGCCTTGCAGCGGCCGATCTCATAGTTGACACATGGGCGCGCCGGCACTTTCAGGGGCAGTTTTTTATCGCATGTGCGGATCGGGAATACCTTTCGTACCACCTCCAGCGCATCGCGTATGGCTGCCGCCCCGATATACGGGCCAAAATACTGGGCACCGTCTTTTTGCATGCGGCGGGCAATGGTTACGCGCGGAAAAGGCTCACGGCGGTCGATGCGAACATACGGATAATGCTTGTCATCCTTGAGAAGGATGTTGTAATGGGGCTTGTGCAGTTTGATCAGGTTGCATTCCAGCGCCAATGCTTCCAGATTGGTATTGCACAGCAAAATATCAAAGTCGTCCACCTGTGCTACCATGGCGGCAACTTTGGGGGTGTGCTCTTTGGTATGGAAATAGCTGCGCACGCGGTTTTTCAGGTTGACGGCCTTGCCGACATAGATAATTTCCCCCTGATGCTTCATCAGATAGCATCCCGGGCTGTCGGGCAGCATGGCCAGCTTGGTCTTCAGATTTTCACTCAGCATTGCGCGGCTTCCTTTCCATAAATGCTCAAATTATTATACTATATTATGACACGGATGTGAACTTTTTTCCGTCTGCCTTGACAAACGGGTTTGAAATAGGCTACAATACAGATGATTCGTAAACGTTTAACTATTTTAAACAAACGTTTATAAATCAGGGAAGATATACTTCTCAATCCAACGGAGGAAAAGATTATGGACGATAACAACAAGCAGAATCGCTATGATAAGCCCAAAGTACCGCGCTCGCCCATCTTTTGGGTGACGGTTGTAATTCTGGGTCTGCTGCTTGTATCCACCATTTTGTCTACGAGCAGCTATTTTAGCGGAAGCACGGAAACGGTGGAGTATTCCGCCTTTCTGCAAATGGTGGAGCAGGGACAGGTAGACCGGGTTTCAATCGGCACAAGTGTGATTACCTTTACCCTGAAGAGCGAAAACAAGCTGACATGGTTCTACAGTGCCGCTGCAGCCAAGCAGTACCAAACGGTTGCGGTCAATGACCCCTACCTGGTAGAACGCCTGACAAGCGCCGGCGTCACCTTCGGCGGCGAGAGCGAGGGCGGCGTATCCATCCTCAGCCTTCTCATCAGCGTGGTTCTGCCCATTGCCTTCTACGTGATACTGATCGTGTTTGTTGTGCGCATGTTCAAAAAAGGCGGCTCGGGCATGGGCGCGATGAGCTTTGGCAAAAGCAGCGCGAAAATGTACACCGTCAGCGATGAAAGCAAGAAATTTACCGATGTGGCAGGCCAGGATGAGGCCAAGGAAGCGCTGATTGAGCTGGTGGACTTTCTGCATCAGCCCGAAAAGTACCGTTCCATCGGTGCCAAGCTGCCCAAGGGCGCACTGCTTGTAGGCCCTCCGGGTACGGGCAAAACACTGCTTGCGCAGGCCGTTGCAGGCGAGGCCAAAGTGCCCTTCTTCTTTGTAAGCGGCTCTGCCTTTGTGGAAATGTTTGTAGGTACGGGCGCTGCCCGTGTGCGCGACCTGTTTAAGCAGGCAACCGAAAAAGCCCCCTGCATCATCTTCATCGATGAAATCGATGCCATCGGCAAAAAGCGCGATGCGGTGGGTTTGTCCTCCAATGATGAACGTGAGCAGGCGCTCAACCAGCTGCTGGCCGAAATGGATGGTTTTGATGCCTCCAAGGGCATTGTCGTGCTGGGCGCTACCAACCGTCCCGAAATTCTGGATGCGGCCCTTCTGCGTCCCGGACGCTTCGATCGCCGCATCACCGTCGACTTACCCGACCTTCGCGGCCGCGAGGCTGTGCTGCGCGTGCATGCCCGCGGCATCACCACGGCAAAGGATATTGACTACACCGCCGTGGCCCGTGCTACCGTAGGCGCTTCGGGTGCGGATCTGGCCAACATCGTAAACGAAGCCGCCCTTCGCGCCGTGCGAATGGGGCATCAGGCGGTTACGCAGGAGGATCTGGAAAGCTCGGTGGAAACCGTCATCGCAGGTACCGAGCGCAAGAGCTTTGTGATCCCCGAGGCCGAAAAGCGCATTGTGGCCTATCACGAAATCGGCCATGCCCTGGTTGCCGCGCATCAGAAGAACGCCGTACCGGTGCAGAAAATCACCATCATCCCGCGTACCTCGGGTGCACTGGGCTACACCATGCAGGTGGATGAGGAAGAGCATGTGCTGATGAAGCGGGAGGATATCCTGGCCAAGCTGGCCGTGCTGACTGCCGGCCGCGCCGCCGAGGAATACGCCTGCAACACCTGCACCACAGGTGCCAGCAACGATATCGAGCAGGCCACAAAGCTTGCCCGCGCCATGGTGACACGCTACGGCATGAGCGAAAAATTCGGCATGGTAGCGCTGGAAACCAGCACCAACGCCTACCTGGGCGGCGATGCACAGCTGGCCTGTTCCGCCGATACCGCCGCGCGTATCGATGAGGAAGTCATGGATCTAATCAAAGAGGCATACAACTCCGCCCTGGAAATCCTGAAGCAGAACACCGAAAAGCTGCATGACCTGGCCGAGTATCTGCTGGAAAAGGAAAACATTTCCGGTGAAGAGTTCCAGCGCATCCTGGCGCAGGAAAGCAAAAAGGAAACAGATGCGGCAGACAACAGCCATGTGACGGAATAAGCCCCATATAAATGATTCCCCTCAGGTCGATGATCTGAGGGGAATCATTTTATAATTCAATCCAGTACCTTTGAACATGCCGTCCGTCATCCTGCACACTGTCGCCGTCGTACACGCCGCCGTTGCGGAGGATCGTTCGGCGACTGGCTTCGTTATCCGCATAGCAGGTAATCAGCACACGATCCAGCCCCATTTCACGGCAGGCAAGTAGGGCAGCCGCCAGCATCCGCGTGGCAACACCTTGGCGGCGATGCTGCGGATGAACGCTGTAGCCGATATGCCCGCCGTAAAGGCGCAGATAGCTGTTTAGTTCATGCCGCAAATTCAGCATGCCAAGCAGCGTATGATCGGCCGGCCGCACATAGATAAACTGCGTGGCCGGCACCAGGTTGGGCGGGGTGGTTTCCCGATGTTTATAATCACGGCACAGCTGCAGCCATTGCTCCGCCCGATCCGCATGTGCCAGCATCCCCACACCATCCATGGAACTGCCGGCTTCTATCATCGCCTGCTTATAGGCAGATACCTCGTCAAGCCAGGCCTCGGTGGGCTCCATCAGCAACTCTACGCTCATCATGGTATGCTGCCGCTGCAGAGCGGCTTTCTCCTTGTCACCTTTGGGGCAGCTTTGCAGGTTTACTCACGGAATAACCTGTCGTTTACCGAAAGCGAACCGACCATCGACGGCTCGGCAAATAGGGCCGTGGTTCCGCCCGTATGCAGGAACACCACCCTGCTTTGGGGCTTCACGATGCCGCTTTTGATGTATTCAAGCACGGCGTTGAAGCCCTTGCCGGTGTAGACGGGATCCAGCATAATGCCTTCTTTTCTGGCGACAAGCCGTATTGTTTCGTTTGCCGGCTCATAGGGAATTTCGTAGCCCTCGCCATAGTAATCGGCATTGATTTCAAAATCCTCATCGCATGCCGTCCTGTCATAGCCAAGATATTCCAGCACATCGTTGGCCAAGCCTATAATTTTTTCTTTGTACGTCGCGGGCTTGTCAGCCACCCGAATGCCGATGATTTTGGTATCGAGCCCCAGCGCTTTCTTGGCAGCCACCAGGCCGGATACCGTCCCGCCGGAGCCGGTTGTTGTGAACACATAATCCGGCGTCTCGCCAAGGGCTTCCATCTGCCGGTACAATTCCAGGAAGCCTTCCGTAAAGCCGCAGCCGCCGATGGCATCCGCCGCGCCGCCCAGAATATCGTAAACCTTGTGTCCCTGTGCGGCCAGTTCCTCGCGCCGATGGCGCGTCACTTCGGCTTTATCCTTGGCCTGCTCCCTGCTGATGATGTGCACCTCCGCACCCAGAATGGCATCAAGCAGGATGTTTGCGCGCACATCCTCCTCTGCGGCATGCACAAATTCGGTCAGCCACAGCACAGGCTCCACGCCGCACTTGCGTGCCGCGGTGGCAGTCTGCATGGCATGGTTTGACTGCGTTGCACCATAGGTAAACACCGTGTCGCAGCCGCTTTTGAGTACATCGCCGAAAACATACTCAAGCTTTCGCATCTTGTTCCCGCCGAATACGCTTATGCCGGAAAAGTCTTCCCGTTTCATGTACAGCTCCACGCCGAACATGGCAGACAGCTTTTCAAGCCTGCACAGCGGGGTCGGATAAAAGCCGAGACTGACCTTGGGATGCTCTGCCAACCGTGCCGCCAGCAGTTCCTCTTTTTCCTGCATTGTCATAATCTTCCCTCCTACATCGGTGTCCTGTTCTTACTTGCCTGCAATCTGCCGCGCTACATATACGCCGCTGGCAGAAGCATGGGAAAGCGAATGCGTAATGCCGCTTCCGTCCCCGATAACATACAATCCGGGATAGCGGGTTTCCAAATTTTCGTTTACGTCTACTTCCATGTTGTAAAATTTTACCTCAACGCCGTAGAGCAGCGTATCATCATTGGCTGTGCCCGGGGCAATGCGGTCCAGCGCATAGATCATTTCGATGATACCATCCAAAATGCGCTTGGGCAATACCAGGCTTAAATCTCCGGGTGTAGCGGCCAGTGTCGGGCGCACAAGCCCCTCCTCCACGCGCTTTACCGTGCTGCGGCGGCCGCGCACCAGATCGCCGAAGCGCTGCACAATCACGCCGCCGCCCAGCATATTGCTTAAGCGTGCGATGCTTTCGCCGTAGCCGTTGCTGTCCTTGAACGGAATCGAAAAGTGCTTGCTGACAAGCAGCGCAAAGTTTGTATTCTCGGTGCGCTTGGAGGGATCCTCGTAGCTGTGGCCGTTGACGGTTACAATGCCGTTGGTGTTTTCATTTACCACAATGCCGTAGGGATTCATGCAGAATGTGCGCACATTATCCTCAAATTTCTCGGTACGGTAGACAATTTTGCTTTCGTAAAGCTCATCCGTCAGGTGGCTGAATACCACGGCCGGCAGCTCAACCCGAACGCCCAGATCCACACGGTTGGATTTGGTCTCGATGCCAAGTGCCTCGCAGACACTTTCCATCCATTTGCTGCCGCTGCGGCCCACTGATACCACGCATTCACGGCATTCCCAGCTTTCGTGATCGCCGCTGACGCGATAACCGCCGTCAATCACCTCGATGCTGCGCACAGGGGTATCAAAATAGAAATCTATGTGCTGCCGCATCTCCTCATACAGGTTCTGCAGCACCACATAGTTGATGTCGGTGCCCAAGTGGCGCACGGACGCATCCAGCAGGTTCAGTTTATTTTGGATGCACAGTTTTTTGAATCGTGTCCCCGCCGTGCTGTACAGTTTGGTGCCTTCACCCCCGTGCTGCATGTTGATTTCATCCACGTAGCGCATCAGCTCCAGCGCACGCTGCCTGCCGATATGCTCATACAGCGTGCCGCCGAAATCGTTGGTGATGTTGTATTTGCCATCCGAAAACGCGCCTGCGCCGCCGAAACCGCTCATAATCGAGCAGCTTTTGCAGCCGATACAGGTTTTTATCTTATCGCCGTCAATGGGACAGCGGCGCTTTTCAAGGGGATGCCCTGCCTCTATCACCGCAATTTTCAGCTGATCATCCAGACGGCTCAGCTCATAAGCCGCAAAAATACCGCCGGGACCTGCGCCGACGATGATTACATCATACCGCACAAACGAAATCTCCATTTCAATCCAGTCGTGAAAACGTCTGCCGCATACGGATGTGCCTGCGGCATACCACCGCTCAAAGTATACCACAAAACACAGCAGGACGCAAGCAAGCGCAGGTTCATTCCGTCTGCGAACAGCGCCCTGAATTGTTCCCGCGTTTTCCCGAATTTTGACATCCTGCCCGAAATTATGATATAATAATATGCTATGCGATTACAGCAATTCACCGGGAGGTTTATGATATGCCGTCAATCAGCGCATCGTCCGAATCTTACAACGCGGGAAAAATCCAGGTATTGGAGGGGCTGGATGCCGTCCGCATGCGGCCGGGCATGTATATCGGCACCACCAGCGTCCGCGGCCTGCATCATCTGCTGTGGGAGATTGTGGACAACGGCATCGATGAAGCCCTGGCAGGGTATGCAACCGAAATTATCGTAACCCTGCACAAGGACGGTTCTGCCTCCGTGTGGGATAACGGCCGCGGCGTGCCGGTGGATGAGCATCCGCAGCTGCATGTTTCGGGTATCGAGCTGATCTACACCCGTCTGCATGCCGGCGGCAAATTCGGCAACGAAAACTATGCCTACTCGGGCGGTCTGCACGGCGTGGGTGCATCGGTAGTCAATGCACTTAGCAAGTGGATGGTTGTGGATTCTTTCCGCGATTGGACGCATTATCAGATGCGCTTTGAAACCATCTGGAATGAAAAAGAGAAAAAATGGCACGCCGGCAAGCCTGTCGGCGGGCTGCAGACACTGGGCAATACCCGCAAGCGCGGCACACTTGTGCGTTTTCTGCCCGATGATACCATTTTTACCGAAGATCATCGTTTCAACAGCGAAACCGTATCCCGCCGCCTGCGCGAGCTGGCTTACCTGAACAAGGGCTTGAAAATCACCTTTGTTGACGAGCGCGCCAAAGACGATCAGCGTGAAACGCAGTTTTGCTATGCCGGCGGCATTGCGGACTATGTAAAATACCTGAACCGCGACAAAACGCCCCTGCATGATACGCCCATCCTGCTGGAAGGGAAAAAGGATGATGTCGTCTGCACTGTTGCCATGCAGTATACGGACAGCTACACCGAGTCCATATTCAGCTACGTCAACAATATTCCCACCGGTGAGGGCGGCACGCATGAGATGGGCTTCCGCAGCGCGCTGACCAAGGCATTCAACGATTATGCCCGCAAGATCGGTGCGCTCAAGGAAAAGGATGCCAATCTGGCGGGCGAGGATTTCCGCGAAGGGCTCACCGCCGTGCTGACCGTGATGGTCAAGAATCCGCAATTTGAGGGGCAAACCAAAGGGAAGCTGGGCAACAGCGAGGTAAAACCCGCTGTTGAAGGAATTATCGGCCTGCGGTTGGCGGAGTTTCTGGAAAACCTGAAAAACGGCGATCTGGCGCAAAAAATTGTGGAAAAAGCCGTCAAGTCCGCCAAGGTACGCGAGGCAGCGCGCAAAGCGCGCGATGCCGCCCGTGTCCGAAACTCTTTGGAAGCTGCGCCGCTGGTGGGCAAGCTGTCTGCCTGCACCGGACGCAAGCCCATTGAAAACGAATTGTTTATTGTGGAGGGCGATTCGGCCGGCGGCAGCGCCAAGCAAGGACGGGATCGGCATTTTCAGGCCATTCTGCCGCTGCGCGGAAAGCCGCTGAATGCCGAAAAAAAGCGTCTGGATCAGGTGCTGGCCAATGAGGAATTCCGTTCCATCATCACGGCGCTTGGCACCAACATTGATGAGGACTTTGACATCAGTGCGCTGAAATATCACAAGGTAATCATCCTCTCCGATGCCGATCAGGACGGTGCGCATATCCGCGCCATCCTGCTCACCTTCTTCTACCGCTACATGCGGGAACTGGTTGCGCAGGGGCATGTATACATCGGCATGCCGCCCCTCTATCTGGTAAAGCGCCCCGGCTCGCAGGAATATGCCTACGATGATAAAGCGCTCCGGCGTCTGACCGAAGGCAAGAAAAATTACACCATTCAGCGCTATAAAGGCCTTGGCGAAATGAACCCGGAGCAGCTGTGGGAAACGACCATGGATCCTGCCCACAGAAAGCTGATGCGGGTAACGCTGGAAGATGCCGCGCGCGAGGACGAAATCATTACCATCCTGATGGGCGACAAGGTAGACCCGCGCCGTGAATACATTATCAGTCATGCCGAGTTCAACAAGCAGGACAGCTTTGAATCCCATCAGCTTCAAAAGGAACAGAAGAATTAATCATTTGCTTTGATCGGCCTGTCCGTGCACAGTCCGTTATGCCGCAAGGAGGGTTTATTTTATGCCCAAGCAGCCGCCTGCCAATCCCATTACCCCCGATATTGTCCAGATGCCCCTGGAGGACGTGATGCATATGAGCATGATGCCCTATGCCGAGCATGTCATTTTGGAGCGCGCCCTGCCCCGCGTGGAGGATGGATTAAAGCCTGTTCAGCGCCGCATTCTCTATACCATGATGGAGCTGGGCAATACACCCGACAAGCCGCACCGCAAATGCGCGCGTATCGTGGGTGACTGTCTGGGTAAATATCATCCCCACGGTGACAGTTCCGTCTATGATGCCCTGGTACGCATGGCGCAGAGCTTTTCGCTTCGTGCCACGCTGGTGGATGGGCACGGCAATTTCGGCTCGATTGACGGTGACAGCGCCGCTGCCATGCGTTATACCGAGGCCCGCATGGCCCCGCTTGCCCTGCAGATGCTGCGGGATCTGGACAAGGATACCGTCCCCTTCCATCTGAACTTTGACGATACCCTCAAAGAGCCCGAAATTCTTCCCGCCCGTTTTCCCAATCTGCTGGTCAACGGCGCGTCGGGCATTGCGGTAGGTCTTGCTACCAATATCCCCCCGCACAACCTGCGGGAGGTCATCCGCGCGGTGAATTTGCGCATAGACAAGCCCAAGGCCACACTGGATGATTTTATGCAGGTGCTTCCCGCCCCCGATTTTCCGACCGGCGGCGTATTGCTGGATACCCCCGAAATCCGCACGGCCTACCAGACGGGCCGCGGCAAATTGACCCTGCGCGCCCGTGTGCATATTGAAAAAGGGCCGCTGGGGCGTTCTTTGATTTGCGTTACCGAGGTTCCCTACGGCGTCAACAAGGCCGATATGCTGTCCAAAATACTCAAGCTGTCGGAGGAGAAAAAGGCTGTCTTCAGCTGCATCCACGACATCCGGGATGAGTCTGACCGCACGGGCCTGCGGGCGGTCATCGAAATCAAAAAGGATTACGATCCCAACAAGATCCTGCAAAAGCTGTATAAATACAGTGATCTGCAGGTCACATACGGCGTAAACATGGTGGCAATCTATCAGGGCAAGCCCGTGCAGATGGGGCTGCTGGCCATGCTGGATGCCTTTATCGAGCATCAAAAGAACGTAATCACCCGCCGTTCTGAGTATGATCTGGATCAGGCTAAGGCTCGGGATCACATTGTCGAGGGTCTGATTCACGCCGTAGACGTACTGGATGAGGTGATCAAAACCATCCGCGCCTCCAAAAACGCCAAGGAAGCCCGTGAGCGTTTGTGTGCGCAGTTCGGTTTTACCGAAACACAGGCACAGGCTATTTTGGATCTGCGTCTGCAGCGGCTGACCGGGCTTGAAATTCTGGCTCTTCGGGAGGAGGCCGAACAGTTGCACAAACGGATTGCGGAGCTGGAGGCAATCCTCGGCAGTGAGCGCAAACTGTTGGGCGTAATCAAAAAAGAACTGGGCGAAATCGGGGAGCAGTACGGCGATGACCGCCGCACCACCATTCAAAAAGAAGAAGAAAGCACGGTTGTCGAGGAAGAAGACGACAGCGAAGCTCCCGTGCCCGAGGACACGGTGGTGCTCTATACCCGCGGCGGTCAGCTGCGGCGCATGGCACCGCGCATCTTTGAAAAGATCGATTTGACCACGCAGGAGAGCGATATGCCCCTGTTCCTGCTGCGTACGCAAACCGATCATACCCTGCTTTTCTTTACCGATCATGGGCAATGCTATCCGCTTTCGGTATCCGCCATTGCCGATTCGCTGCGTCCCAAGGAACGCGGCGTGGCGTTAACGGGCATCTTGCAGGGAATTGAGAGCGATGAAAAATGCGTGCGCATCCTGGATATCGCCCCCAAAGCCTTTGAAAGCACGCCGGATCTGCTCTTCTTTACGCAAAACGGCCTAATTAAGCGCAGCGCCGCCTCCGAGTACGCCGTGCGCCGTCAGCGGTTTGCCGCGCTGGTGCTAAAGGACGGGGATCGTGTAGTGGATGTTGCTGTATCGCAAAGCCGCGCAGATGCGGCGATTATCACCCGCAGCGGCATGTGCATCCGCTTTTCTTTGGATGCTGTGCCTGCGCAGGGACGCGCCTCGGCCGGTGTCAAGGGCATCTCGCTGTCGGAGGGGGATCGCGTAATCCGCGGCTGCACGCTTCAAAACAATGAGCAGCTGCTTATGTTCAGTGAGGCAGGCTACGCCAAGCGCATCCCCGGTGCCATGCTCGATCCGCAGGGGCGCGGCGGCAAGGGTGTAAAATGCTTTGCCTTCAACAAAAACGGCAGCAACGGTTCCTGCATTGCTGCCTGTGTAAAGCTGAGCGACGCGCGCGACTTTACCGTTTTGCAGGCAGGCGGCATGCTGAGCCCCATGAACAGTGAGTCCATTGCCTGTCAAGGGCTTTCCGACAAGGGAAAAACGGCAGTGATCGCGCTGATGGATGATGTTGTCAAGGATATTATTCTGTGGTAATTATCGCTCCTGCAGAAGGGGAATGGAAACACGGCGGTTGAACCAGTCAACCAGCGGCCCCATGCATGCGGCGCACAGGATGGTGCCCGGTCCAGCGATGTCCAGGATGGTATCAATCCTGTTTCCGGCCAGCAGATACAGCACGCATCCGATGGCAACGCAGACAAAGTCCGTCATAATGCGGACAAAGCGGAACTGTCCCTTATGCCAGGTGCGGGAAATGATGAGCGCTACCGCATCGTAAGTGGATACGCCAAGATCGGCCGTCATGTACAGCGATGCCGAAAAGCACAGTCCCGCAAAGCCCTCGGCCATCAGCACAAGCCGCTGCCAAAGCAGGGGCTCGGGCAGCCAGGCAGCCAGCACATCTTGGGTAAATTGCACAACATAGCCCAGGAAGAACATGTTGAGCACTGTAGCCAGGCCGATATAGCGTCGATCCGCCAAAAGCGAAAAAATCAGCAGCCCCGCGTTCAGCAGCACATACAGCGTACCATAGGCAATGGGAACAGCGGCGTCCGCGCCGAAAACAAAGCATTGAAAGGGATCCACGCCAAAAGCGGCATATTTATATATGCCGGCATGCATGCCGCAGAGCAAAACGCCTGCAATGCTCATCAAGATACGCTTTAACCGAATGTTCATCTCAATCCCGCCTTCCGCCGTTTACAAAGCCATTGTACAATGCAGCGCAGGAGAAAGCAAGTGCAATGCCTTGAAATTTGTCCGAAAAGGGCTATACTAATTAATTGCAACAATGATTGGAGGCTTTACTTATGAGCAGACTGGGCGATTTGTTGAAGCTTGAACGCACGCGCCGCGGACTGAGTGCCAAGCAGGTGGCGAAGAAGTGCGGCGTCAGCGAAAAATATCTGTTGGATGTGGAACAGGGCACGCGCATTATTGCCGATGACCAGGCACGGCGCATTTTGAAGTCCATGGGGCTTCAGCAGCAAACCGAGGCGGAATTCAGTCTGGATGACATTGCCGCCACGGTAGATCTGCAGTCTGCCAGCGATACGGTGGTCCGTGCCCAGACTACCCTGCGCAAAAAAAGCGAGAAACTCCGTCCGGATGCCGAAACGGCAGCTTCCACGCAGGATGAAGGCGTCAGCGGCTCCATCTGGCTGGATGCGCTGGCCAATGTGCTGCGCCGCGTGCCCGTATACAATGCCGTCATGAAAGAGGTCGGGCATCGGCTGCTTCCGGTTGAAAACGGCAAAATCGAGGGTGCCTCTCCCGAAAAGGTATTTTATTTTATGGCGCCGGACGATGATATGCGCGGCTTTCGCGTTGCCCGGGGCGATCTCGTGCTGGTGGTGCCGGCCTCCTCACCCGTGGACGGCGCAATGATGCTCATTCAAACCCCGCAGGGACGCATGCTTCGCATGATAAAGCGTCTGGATAATTTCAAGGTGCTGCTGCAGCGCTATGATGCCGCCTGTGAAAGCGAGATCATGGCGGTTGACGAGGTGCATGTGGTCGGCCGCTGCGTACGGCTGGAAGCAGAACTGTAATGATAAAGAACAATCGGCATGGTCGGATCTCCCCGGCCGTGCCGATTTTCAGATATTTCAGATCGCCCTATCAGTGCTTGAATATCCCCAGCAGCCCTTTTTTCTCATAAGGACGCATGGCAACATCCGTCACGGTATAGCCGGTGTCCCCAATCGCCTTGCGCAGAGCGGCTTCGTCCAGCGGGGCATCCGACACGATGACGGCCTGTCCTTTGCTGTGGGAAGCCGTTACTTTTTTGATATGGAATTGATTGCGGATAACATCACTGACATGTGCCTCGCACATGCCGCACATCATCCCGTCAATCTTCACCGTTGTCTCAATCATGCAAACGCAGCTCCTTTCCGAGGTGTGATTAGATTTCTCTAACCATTTCATACTATACATCCGATCCGGGCAAATGTCAAGGCATCCGCTGCATAGCAAAGCATTCATCCCGAGCCGACCTTTACGGTGCAGCCCGGGATGAAACACTTCATCAGATCAATAGTTCTCTGCGCAAATTTCAAAATAGCTCTGCGGATGGTTGCAGGCAGGGCAGACATCAGGCGCAGCAGTCCCCACAACGATATGGCCGCAGTTGCGGCATTCCCACACTTTTACATCGCTCTTGGCAAAAACCTCGGCCGCCTCCACATTGTGCAGCAGAGCCCGATAGCGTTCTTCATGGTGCTTTTCGATTGCGGCAATCAGACGGAAGCGGCGGGCCAAATCGGCAAAGCCTTCTTCCTCGGCCGTTTTTGCAAAGCCCTCGTACATATCCGTCCATTCGTAATTTTCGCCTTCTGCGGCGGCAAGCAGATTTTCCGCCGTGCTGCCGATTCCCTGCAGCTCCTTCAGCCACAGTTTAGCATGCTCCTTTTCATTTTCGGCGGTTTTCAGAAAAAGGGCAGCAATCTGCTCATATCCCTGCTTCTTGGCCACAGAGGCAAAATATGTATACTTGTTTCTTGCCTCGGATTCCCCTGCAAACGCTGCGAGCAGGTTTTTTTCGGTTTGGGTTCCCGTATACTTGGTGTCTTTCATATTTTTCATTCTCCTTTCGCTAAACAGCTCGCTGCTCCTTATCAGTATAGCGGCGTTTGTCTGTTTTGTCAATTCTTGCTATTGAATTATCCATTGTTGCGGGTTTTTACAAGCCGCTGTTATGATTTTGATTATATTGTCGGCAATACGAATGTGCGCTGAAGCCGTCGAAAATCGGCTGCGTCCTGCATGTTATGCGCACGCTGTCGGGAAGCGAAAAAGGACGATAAGCCCCTTGTCATCCACCGCGAACCCTGCTACAATAAAGCCCGAAAAATCGATGCACATGGGGAAGGGCAATATGCCCGTACTCATGACGACATGGCGGTTTTCGCATCCGGCAAAACTGCGGCAATGAAGCGGATCAGCGCATAGGCCGCAGAGCGATGCCGGATCACATGTTGTAATCTGCTCAACCGGTTCATGAGGTGAGATTATGAAGAGACGTGCATCCCACGCGCTTTCGGAGCTTAAGCAGATCTACGGCTGGAAGGACGAACAGAAAAAGGGGCGAACGATCTCGCTTTGCAGTGCCCTGCTGACCGCCGTATACAATGTGTTTATCACCGGCGTGTTCCACACCGGATTTTTAAGCATGTATGATATTGACCTGGTCGGGGTCGGCATTATCTCCTTTATTCCCCCGCTGGCCAACTGTTTTTTCATGTTTTCTCCCATGATTCTGGAGCGCATTCAGCACCGCAAGTGGGTATTGGTCGGGGCAAAGGTCTTTTTCTATGCCCTCTATATCATCGCAACCACCGTGATGCCGCTGATCGTAAAAGATACGCAGGCAAGGGTGCTGTGGTTTTGCATTCTGCAGTTTGTATCCCATGCGGTGTACAGCATGTTCAGTGCAGGCTTTACCCCCTGGTTCTATGCGTTTTATCCCGAAGATCAGCATCTGCGTGCGGCGTACATCAGTGATAACCAGATTTTCAGCTCCGTAGCCTCCAACGGCGCCCTGCTTCTCTCCGGCGTGATGACCATGCTGGCCGCGCGGGCGGGCAAGCAGAACGAGCTGGTCCTGGGAATGCGCTATTTTGCCTTCGTGCTGGTGCTGCTGGATGTCGGCATGCAGGCCATGGCCAAAGAATACCCCTACCCCGTGCGCAAGGAGCGCGTGCATCTGCGCGAAGTATTTACACTTTCCCTCAAGTACAAAAAATTTATGGCCTGCCTGCTGCTGATCTTTGTCTGGAACTATATTGCCAATTTGAACAGCAGCCTGTGGTCCTATTATCTGCTGAACACCGTCGGTTTCCCCTACAGCACGATCAATTTTGTCTCGGCAGCCTATCCGCTTTTCCTGCTGCTCTTTACGCCCATGTGGCGGCGCGTGCTGGGTCGTTATTCCTGGATCCGCACATTCGGCTTCTGTGTTGCCGCCTGGGTACCTACGGAACTGATGATGTTCTTTTTATCGCCGGTAACCAAGTGGATCTACCTTCCTGCCGTTATGGTTCAGCATCTGGTTTCCGTGGGGCTGAACCTGAGCTATGCCAACATTTTCTATATGAACCTTCCGCGTGAAAATGCCACCACGCATACCTGTTTTCAATCGGTATTCTGCAATGTGTTCGCCTTCCTTGGGCTGATGACCGGCACACTGTGGTGCAATGCTTTCGGCAGCCGCGTGCTGTATATCGGCAGCATCCCCATTACCTCCGTGCAGTTTACCACAATTTTCCGCGCCGTAACCCTGCTGCCCTTGGGCATCCTGCTGATGCACAGCTGGCGCCGTTTCACCCCCGACCATGAAATCGAGGCCATCGAGCTGGCTGCCGGCCGGCGAAATGCGAAAAATCAATAGTTTTCGGGTTTTTTCGCATAAAATTTACACAAACCATCGTTTCTTACAAGAAATAACTGGCGCAACGTTTCTGATATGTGTTATAATGCTTTCGTAACATTTTCCTTCAAAGGAGATTGCCATGGCTCGAATTGCCCACAGCCGCAAGGGTGCAGGCCGCCTCATCAAGCGCCGTGATTTCCGCCCCTATGTGCTGATTGCCTTTATTGCTTTTGCCATTTTCATGGTTCTGCTCTGCCCGCTGGAACCCGTAAGCCAGGCGCTGAATGCCGATGGTTCGGGCACCGGTCTCTATAAGGGACTGGTGATCAGCGAGGTCATGTCCTCCAACAAGTCCGCGTTCCCGGATGAAAACGGTTCTTTCTGCGACTGGCTTGAAATCACCAACACTTCTTCCGAATCCATTAATTTGGAGAATATCACCCTGTCCAACCGTCCCGACAAGGCAAAATTTGCCTTTCCCGCGCAGGTGCTGGAACCGGGTGAAAGTGTGATCGTATACTGCGATGACCATAACCAAAATGAGCTTGGCAAGGCCTACCATGCCAAATTCAAGCTGTCATCCATCGGCACCATGGTCTATATGTTCAATCCCTCCGGCACAGCCATTGAAACGCTGACCGTTCCTACGCTGAACGTCAATGAGTCCTATGCCCGCATGGAAGACGGCAGCTTTGAGATTACCGAGCAGTTCAGCCCCGGGTATCCGAACACCGAGGATGGGCACGTGCAATACCTGTCTCACTATACCATTCAGGCCGATACCCTGCGCATCAACGAAATCATGGCAGCGCCCCGCAGCGGTCTGAGGGATGAGGACGGCGACCTCTCCGACTGGATTGAACTGTACAATGCCGGAACGGAGCGCATCTATCTAAGCAATTACGCCCTAAGTGACAATGAAGACAAGCCGCTTAAATGGTTCTTCCCCGAGAACGCCTACATTGATCCCGGGCAATACTACATCGTTTTCTGCTCCGGCAAGGATCGAGACGGCGCGGAAACCGGCTACCCGCACACCAACTTCGGCCTCTCCGCCGAAGGAGAAATCGTCACGCTTTCCAATGCCCTTGGGCAGCTGGTGGACCGCGTGCAGTATGAAACCCTGACGGTGGACTGCAGCTATGGTCTGGACGAAAGCACAAACACCTGGAAGGTATACACCCTGGCCACTCCCGGCGAACCCAACAACAGCAACGGCACCGCGCGCGCGGATGAATATCTGCGCGCGCTCAACACATACAAGGTGTATATCAGCGAGGTCATGTCCTCCAACGACAGCATTACCGCCGCTGCGGGGGAGGGCAAAAAAGACTGGGTGGAAATTTACAATGCCGGAACCGAAACGGTGAATCTAAGCGGCTGGGGGCTTTCGGACAATATCAACTGGCCGCGCAAATGGCAGTTTCCGGAGGGCACGGTAATCTGGCCCGGAGAGTACAAAATCGTCATGCTGGACGGCAAAAACACCGTTTCCTCCTCCGGTACACTGCATACCTCCTTTAAACTGAAGCGGGCAGGCGGCGAAACGCTTACGCTCTCCGATTCCAGCGGCTATGTGCTGGACAAGCTGTATTTGCCCCTGATTCCCACCGATTACAGCTATGGGCGTACCTTGGGAGCGGGCAATTTTTTTTATTATGACGCTCCCACGCCGGGGGCTGCAAACGTGACGGGCTTCCTGGGCTTTTCGGAAACGCCGACACTGGATGTAGCCGGCGGCCTGTACGATGAAAACGTTACGATTTCCATCACCGTTCCGGAGGGTGCCACCGTTCGCTACACGCTGGACGGCTCCATTCCCACCGTGACCAACGGCACCGTGTATACAGGCCCCTTTACCATCACCGAAACCACGGCGCTGCGGGCCCGTGCCTTTGAAAACGGTTTGCAGCCTTCCGAAACCGTTTCAGCCACCTATGTGCTCAAAACCTACTATACCCTGCCCGTTGTATGCCTGATCACCGATCCGGATGGGCTGTGGAACGAGCAGACGGGCATCTTTGCAGCCGGCGAGGGCATTGACCTGAACAGCTATTCCGGCATTCCGTTCAAAAATCCTTCCCCGCTGTACCGCGTTCAAAAGGAAAACAAGGTGCGTGTCAGCGCCTATGCCGAAATGTTTGAGGTGGACACGGGCGAGGTTGTATTCAGTCAGGGGGTCGAGTTCGGGCTGATCGGCCAATTCAGCCTGGATATGCCGCAAAAATCCCTCAAAGTAACCGCCAAGGCACGCTACGGCAGCAAATACATCAACGGCAGCCTGTTTCCGGACCGTGAATACACCCAGTACCGCGCCTTTGTTTTGCGCAACAGCGGCAATGACTGCGTCTGGACCCGTATGGTGGACGGCGTACAAAGCCGATTGATCGATCAGCTGGATACCTCCGTGATCCACCAGGCCTGGCGCCCGGTCATCGTTTACATTAACGGCAAATACTGGGGACACTATAACCTGCGTGAACGCGTGGGCGAGTACTTTATTGCCCAGCACGAAG
>CAVFPH010000027.1:21083-24127 GCA_963624325.1 bacterium | reverse complement strand
TATTATACGAACGCATGTTCGCATTGTCAAGGGGTAAGGAAAAAGTTTACAATTGAAAAACCGCCGCAGCAATCTGCTTCGGCGGCGCAAAATATCAAATTTGCCGATCGGGAGGGCAGTGCAATCCGTCGGTTATTTCAGGTTGAAATCGGGAATATATTTGCTTTCAGCCGATTCCTTTTCCTGCACAAATGCGTTCAGCCCCAGGTCCAGTGCGCGGTCCAGAACACGCTGATATTCCTCGTCCGTCACGCGCCTGTCCAGCCCTTTCACATGGCACTTGTCAATCGGCGTGTATTGCCGCATGATGCTGATGGGCGTCCCCTGCGGCGTGTTCCGGGCAATCCAGTCCATCACGCGCAGGCTGTCGCCCGTGCAGCCCGGGATCACCAGATGGCGGATGATCGTGCCGCGCATCATCATTCCCTGATCGTCATATTGCGCAGGGCCGGTCTGCCGCAGCATTTCAAGGATGGCCTTTGAGGTGGCCTCAAAGTAATCCGGCGCGTTCATCAGCACCTTGCCGAGACGGCTTGATACGTTTTTAAGATCGGGCAGATAGATGTCCACATGGCCTTCCAAGGCCTTTAGTGCTTCTGCGCGTTCATAGCCGCCCGTATTCCACACAACCGGAATTGCCGGTCTTGCAATCTCCAGCGCATGCAGTATTGCCGGGATAAAATGCGTTCCGGTTACAAAGGAAATGTTGTGGACACCCTGCGCCGTCAAATCCGCAATCAGCCCTGCCAGCTCCTCATCCGTAACGGGGCGGCCCTGCCTTTCATGGCTGATTTCGTAATTCTGGCAATATACGCAGCCGAGCGGGCATCCGCTGAAAAAGATCGTGCCGCACCCGCGGGTGCCGGACAGGCAGGTTTCCTCCCAGTAGTGGGGCGCGGCACGGGCCACCACAGCCCGCGTTCCCATGCCGCAGCAGCCTTCCCCGTGCTCTTCATCACGCAGTGCGCGGCACATGCGCGGGCATAATGTACAAATCATGGCTGATCCTCATTTCGGATGGATGATTCCATATTGGCGCTGTCGGCAGCGTCATTTGAAAGCTTACCACATTTGCCCCGCCGTTACAAGCTTTGGTTTTTCGCGGTATTTGAAATTGTATCGGCATTTTTGTATTGCCATGCAGCGGCGCAGGATGTAAAATAGACTTTGCAGGCAGTGCATCATCGTTTATTGCTGTGATCATCGTTGCAATTAACCATTTGTGAAAGAAGGTTCTTCTTATGGCATGTCTTTCAGGCACATTCAAATCGAAAACGCTGCGCATGTCCACCCACTTTTACGCCATTGTGCCCGAGTATCCCATTGTGCCTAAAAACACGCTGATTTTGCTTCACGGGCTCAGCAGCGCAGACGATGTCTGGAACCGAAACACCAGCATTGAGCGGTACGCCGCCGCGCACAACCTTGCCGTGGTCATGCCCGAAGTGCAAAGAAGCTGGTACACCGATATGGTGTACGGTCTCCCCTATTTTTCCTTTGTTTCGCAGGAATTTCCCGAAATCATGGCGCATATGTTCCATGTTCCGATTGATCCCGAACACCTGTACATCGGCGGGCTCTCCATGGGCGGATACGGCGCGCTGAAATGCGCTTTGACCGCGCCTGACCGCTATGCCGGCTGCATTTCCCTGTCTGCCCGCTGCTCGGTGCAGAACAAGCTGGCCGCCATCCAGGACGATCCCGCTCAGATTCGGGAATGGCAGGCCATACTGGGTCCGGATTTGACGGTGAAGCCCGAAAACGATCTTTATACCCTGCTTTCGAAAATTCCGTCCCCTGCCGAATCTCCCCGTTTCTATGTTGCCTGCGGCACCGAGGATTTTCTCTATCGGGAAAGCGTGGAAATGGCTGCGGCACTCAAGCGCACCTTTACCGACGTAACGTACGAAGAATGGCACGGCGTGCATGATTGGGCCTTCTGGGATGAAGCCATTCAGCACGGCATCAAGGTCATGTTTGCCGCCGATGACGGCGACAGCGTGAAATAACGGCCTTTGTATCGGCAATAAAAAATCTCGCGGGATTTCATTCCGCGGGATTTTTTGTCGTTTGATTTATTTGCCGTCCGATGCGGCATTCTGCCCTGCCCCCGAAAAGGGCGGCGCGGCGGTGTCTGTTGCCGCAGGAGAGGGCGCGGGAGAAGGTGTCGGTGTGGGCGAAGGCGAAGGCGTGGGCGAAGGGGTAGGTGAGGGTGTCGCGGTCGGAATCGGGGTTTCGGTGGGAATCGGCGTCGCGGTCGGCTCATTGCGCGCTTCATCATACATATAGTTCAGCGTTTTCCGTCCGGCAATGCCGTCTGACCCTAAGCCGCGATCCTGCTGATAGGCCTTTACCGCTGCCTTCGTGCCGTCCCGATAGGTTCCCGTCACCGTGCCTTTGTAATAGCCAAGCTCCGTAAGGCGCATCTGCACCCAGTAGACATCGTCACCGTGACTGCCTACGTTCATCTGGCGCACGGTCTCGGGCGGATTGTGGCTGTCATAGGCCGGTTTTACGGTGGGCGTCGGCGTGACATAGTTTGTTTTCGTATCGGGATTGATGTTGCCGGGCTTTACCGAATAGGTAAGCTCGGGATCGGAGGCCGCATCATCGTGGATCCACACCTGCGTTCCCTCGCCGCAGTTGCTGTAAATCCATTTGGCGTCGGGCACGGTCAGGCGGATGCAGCCGTGCGAGGCACGCTTTCCGAGGTTTTTGTAGGAGGATTCCACCAGGTCCTGCGGATCATAATTGCGGTACATCACCGAGTGGAACGCGATATCATCATTGATTTTTGTCCAGTACTGCGCCGTTCCGCCGCCCCACTTGGGGAATGTGCACCACAGCGCCTTTCGGCCCGTTAAAGTGAACGTGCCGATGGTGCTGGGGTATCCCTTGGTTCCGGTGGAGCAGATGAAGGTTTTGTACAGCACCGTAAACTCGCCCTGTTCATCGCGGGTGTAAATTTTGGTCACCTGGTTTGTTACGTCCACTTCAATAAAGTAGGGCGGGAGCGTAGGCTCTGCGGTGGGCATGGGCGTAGC
>CAVFPH010000027.1:15352-21073 GCA_963624325.1 bacterium | reverse complement strand
AGCGGAGGCCGGCACCGCGGTATCCGAGAACAGCGCATTCCACGTCTGCTCGCCGACAACACCGTCCTCTTTCAGCGCATTGTATTTTTGGAATTTTTTTACTGCCGTCTTGGTTCGGTTGTAGAACCCTGTTGTGATTTTGCCCTCATAGAATCCCAGCTCCTTGAGGCGTTCCTGCACCTGCTTTACCCTTTCGCCCGTGTCCCCGCGCTGCAGCTTGCCGGTATAGGTGATGTTGGGCGTGGGCGTGGGCGTAGGGGTTGCCGTAGGCGTGGGCGAAGGCGAGGGCGTGGGGGTCGGAATGGTGCCGGAATAAAGCAGCGCCAGCGTTTTTACGTCTGCCTTGCCCGTTGCCTCCAGGCCGTTGTCATTCTGAAAGCTTTCAACGGCAGAGCGGGTGTTTTTCAGGTATTTTTCGCTGATTTTATCGTGATAATAACCGTAGCTTGCCAGCGCCTCCTGCAGGTGCGTTACGCTCGCGCCCGTCATGCCGTATTCCAGCGGGCGATAGCACTCGCCGTAGATGATTGCCTGCGTGGCTTCATCGGCGATGCCGGTCTCTTCCAGGCCGTAGGCTTCCTGCACTGCCTTTACTGCCTTTTGCGTCACCTCGGCAAAGGTTCCGCTGAGCGGGCCGTTATAATATTCCAGGTCCTTCAATCGTGTCTGAAGGCGCAGTACCTCGTCCCCCGTGTCGCCGTACTTTAAGCTGCCAGTTCCCTCCGCATACGCCGCTGCGCAGCAAAGAAAAAGGATCAGCAGCACCGGCAGTAATCTTCTCTTCATGTGACGCACCTCACAGTTTTCAGCGTGCCGTAACAGCACGTAAATATATTGTAATAAATCCGTCATGAAATTGCAAGCATAATGTTCGATTTTCGTTCAGCGCAAATGCAAATCATCCGATGCGTTACATCTGGAGATCATCCTGCTTTTCAGATGCAAAATCATCGTCTTTTCCGCCGTTTTGATCCAGATTTGAGCACATTTTTTTCATACACCGGCAGAACGCAGCCAGCTCCTCCTGTGAAATGCCCTCCAGCATCTGCCGATTGAGCCGGGAAATTTCCAAGATGCTGCTTTGAAGCTCTTTTTCGCCCTGCTGCGTAATATATACACGGTTGCAGCGCGTATCTGCCGTGTCCGCATGGCGGGCAATCAGCCCCGCCCCCTCCATGCGCTTAAAAGAGGCCGCAATAGATGCAGGCGTCACGCCGGCGCTGTCGGCCATCTGCTTTTGCGTGCAGCCGGGATGCGTACGGATAAATTCCAGCATTTCGGGCTGGCCCAAATGAAGCCCGTGCCGAAGCAATGCCCTGCGAACGTGCGCACGGCGCATCGCCATCATTTTTTCGCACCATGCCGCCACCCGATCTTCCTCCATTGCCGAAGCCTCCTTTTGTAAATCGTTTATCAGTTAAACGTTTAATATTATATCGTCTACCTTTATTTTTGTCAATCGCTTTGCAGGAATCGCCGCCTGCATGTCGAAATAAAAAGCAGAGATGCTGTAAAGGAGCGTTGTTGTTATGTCTGCTTTTCCGATTGGTGTAATGCTGGATTCCTTCCGAACGCCATGGACCGAGGCGCTGGACATTGCCTGTGAACTGGGAGCATCCGGCATTCAGGCGCATGGCGGGCACGGTCTTTTGGATGTGCACAGTGTAACCCCCGCTGTCAAAAAGGAATTTACGGCGCAGATGCAGGATCATGGCTTGGTTCTTTCGGCCGTTTGCGGGGACTTGGGCAAGGGATTCGGCAATCCGGAGCTGAACCCCGGGCTGATTGAAACCTCCAAGCGCATTCTGGATATGGCCAAGGAGCTGGGAACCGATATCGTTACCACGCATATCGGTGTGGTTCCGAAGGATCCTTCCCATCCGCGCTATCATATCATGCAGGATGCATGCGGCAAGCTGGCCGAATATGCCGACAGCCTGCATGCGCATTTTGCGGTGGAAACCGGCCCCGAAACCGCGCAGGTGCTTTGCGGATTTTTGGACAGCCTGCATTCCACCGGCGTATCGGTCAACCTGGACCCTGCCAATCTGGTCATGGTTACGGGGGATGATCCCGTTCAGGCGGTGCATACGCTGAAGCGTTATATCGTGCATACCCACGCCAAGGACGGCCGCAAGCTGCTGGATCGGGATCCCGAAATCATCTACCACGTGGTTGCCCCGCAGGAGCCCGTTACCGACAACGCCTTTATTGAGGTGCCCCTCGGCGAGGGCAGTGTCCCCTTCAAGGAATATCTGGATGCGCTGCGCGAAATCGGCTATAACGGTTTTCTGACCATAGAGCGCGAAGTCGGCGAGAATCCCGTGGCCGACATCCGTCTGGCGGCAGATTACCTGCGCAATTTTTTCTGATAGATACAAAAAGCAGGAGACCACCCCATACAGGCGGCCTCCTGCTTTTTATGATGATCAGTGATAGTATTCTGCGATGATCCCGCCGCCCAGACAGACATCCCCCTGATAGATCACCAGGCTTTGTCCCGGGGTGACGGCACGCTGCGGCTCCGCAAAATCCACAATGGCGCCGTTCCCGTCCATTTCCCGCAGGGTTGCGCGCTGATCCGGCTGACGGTAGCGTGTCTTCACGCCGTACTCCCGGCAAACTTCGGCAGGCTGATCAATCCATGTAAGCTGCTCCAGCCGTGCCGAACGGCTGTAAAGCAGCGGATGATCCTCCCCCTGGGCGACAATCAGGCGGTTGTTTTTCAAATCCTTTTCCACAACAAAATAGCTGCGCCCGTCGCCGTGCCCGCCTATGCCAAGGCCGCGCCGCTGTCCCAGGGTGTAATACATCAGGCCGTCATGCCGGCCGACAATCTCGCCCTCCACCGTAACCATGTCCCCCGGCTGCGCGGGCAGGTACTGGCTGAGGAAAGGCTTGAAATGCCTCTCACCGATAAAGCAGATTCCGGTAGAGTCCTTTTTGGCGGCCACAGGCAGGCCGTTTTGCCGGGCAATTTCCCGCACTTCCGCTTTTGTCATGCCGCCAACCGGGAAAATGGCTTTCTTCAGCTGCTGCTGATGAAGCATGTAAAGAAAGTAGCTTTGTTCCTTGTTCGGGTCGATGCCCTTAATCAGCTGCCCCTGCTCATTGGTCTGCACAAAATGACCGGTGGCGATTTTTTCCGCGCCCAGCTGCATGGCAAAATCCAGAAAGGCCTTAAACTTGATTTCCCGATTGCAAAGAACATCGGGGTTGGGCGTGCGTCCGGCCTTGTATTCATTCAGGAAAAGCGTAAAAACGCGGTCCCAGTACTCTTTTGCGAAATTAACGGAATAGTAAGGAATGCCGATTGTATCGCATACCTGCTGCACATCGCGCCAGTCGCCCTCCGATGTGCAGACGCCGTCCGCATCCTTTTCTTCCCAGTTTTTCATAAAAACGCCCAGCACATCATAGCCCGCGCGCTTCAGCAGCAGCGCGGACACCGCCGAATCAACACCGCCGGACATTCCGACAACCACTCGCATTTAAGCCACCCCCGCTGTGTGCATGTGCTCAAAGAGCCTGTCCAAAATATCATCCGTTATTTCCTTGGGTGTGCGGGAGGCATCCACGCAGATAAAGCGCTCGGCATTGCGGGAGGCAATATCTTCGTAGGCAGCCTCTACGCGCGCGTGAAAAGCAGCCTTCTCCTGCTCAATGCGATCCAGCGCAGATGCATGCTCCCGGCGCTTGAGGGCCGTCTCATGATCCAGCCGCAGGTAAATGGTGGC
This sequence comes from bacterium, assembly GCA_963624325.1. Lineage (GTDB taxonomy): Bacteria > Bacillota > Clostridia > Christensenellales > Aristaeellaceae > SFMI01. Next base: position 17,336 of record CAVFPH010000027.1, on the reverse strand, counting down.
CTCCGGAAGGCAGCCTTCAATGGCAGGGGCATTGATCTGCTCAATCAAAGGAACGCCCAGTTCCCGTCCGCCGCCCTGGAAGGCTACGCTGGAATCCACAAAGCGGTCGCACAGGACAATCTCTCCCCGCGCAAGGGCAGGGAGAATCACTTGGCGGACATGCTGCGCCCGCGCGGCCGCATACAGCATGGCCTCCGTAATGCCGTCCATGCCGGTATTGGCTACATCCAGCAGCATATCGCGGATTTTTTCGGAAATCGGGCATCCGCCCGGTTCACGGCTTCTGCGCACGGTATAGCCGCGGTCGCGCAGCGCTTTTTCCACCGCATCGGCCTGCGTGGTCTTTCCGCAGCCGTCCAGCCCTTCCATGCTGATAAAATACCCGCGGCGTGCGGGCATATCGCCCAGCAGCAGCATTGTAAGTTTTTCCACCGTAGGCACCGTGTAGGTAGGCTGCACGTTTTGAAATTCTTCGGGCTCGCCGAACCCGTATTCCACGGCAATGCTGTCTATGCCCGCCCGATGTGCACCCTTGATGTCGCTGTCACGGTCTCCGACCATAACGGCATGTTGGTATGAAACGTTTTCCAGCACGCGCAGGATCAAATCGGCCTTCTTTTCCGTAGAGGTGGAGCTGGCAGGGCCTGCAAGGCCGTCAATGTAGCCGTCCAACCCAAAATGCCGCAGGATTTTCCAGCTGGTATCCTCGGGCTTGCCGGTGGCGACAAACACCTTTGCGCCGCCGTCATGCAAAGCTTTCAGCAATTCACGAATGCCCGGATAAACCTTGTTTTCAAAGCAGCCTGTCGGCACGTAGTACTCCCTGAACAGCATCGCGCCCCGCTCTGCCGCAGCCCGATCCATGCCGTCATATTTTTGAAAAGATTGTACCAGCGGCGGGCCGATGTATTTGCGCAGCTCCGCATCGTTCGGAACGGGTCTTTGAAGCCCGTTCAGCGCGTGGCGCACGGCATTTGTAATGCCTTCACAAGAGTTGGTCAGCGTACCGTCCAAATCAAAAACGACCGCATCGTAGCGCATGGTGTCCTCTCCTTTTATCACAGTAAAAGCCGCGTCCGGAATGTCCGAACGCGGTTCAGCATTCGCATTTTACGGATTTGCACTCTCCGCCTCGCTGCCGCGGCCTTCCCGGATCAGCTCGTTCAGGAACGCAATTACATTTTCCTCATTGCCGTTGTATGCCGTGACGGCGATAACCATGTCGCTGCTGTTCATCCCGAATTCATCGGCATATCCCGTAAGCGTGTAGAGCGGAATGCCGTAGAGCGACTGCGAATCGGTGGGATTGCCGTCCTCATCCAGCAGCGTAACGTATCCGCTGGCAAGGTCAATGCCGTCGACATTCAGTTCGCCCGATTCAATATAGGGGGACAAATCCACAAAGACGCCCTGGCCGGCATAGCGCTTAAAGTCCTCCGTGCACAGCGCATAGAGGTCGCCTTCATGCGCCATGATATAGGTGGCCAGCTGCATGGTGGAATATGTGTCATCCGTTGTGCTTGAAAGCAGCAGTACCGTGCTGACCGTTTCCATATCCGGAACCGATGCCTGCCATACTTTTTCCATAAAGGCATCAACCTTTGTTTGAGATGCCGATGCGCCTTGCAGGTAGATATCGATGCGCAGATTTTCGGGGGAGCGGTAGGCCGTTGTGGTATAAAGCAGGTTGATGCAAAAGCCGCACAGCGCAGCCGACAAAATGTATTTCCAGAAATGATAGGTAAAATGGGTGCGAAGGCGCTGTTTGGTCAAGGGTGTTTTGATCTTCATCGGAATTTCCTCTTTCAGCAGTGAAGCGCAGCCGTTGGGCTGCGGGATCAGGATCGTTTACCCCTATATTATACGGGAAAATGCCATGAAAATCAAGGCGGCAGCACCCTCGTGCTGCCGCCGGGCAGATGCAGTGTTCAGCCGCTTACAGTTTGCCGCCCTTTTTGCCGCCAAGCACAACGCCGTTTAGGAT
>CAVFPH010000027.1:0-15296 GCA_963624325.1 bacterium | reverse complement strand
GTTTAGGATATCGGATGTGTAGGCATAATTGTTTTCGTTCTTTTCCGCGAAAGCTTTTTGCGCGTATTCAACCAGTTTATCAATCAGCTGCGCATAGGGAATGCCGCTTTCCTGCCACAGGTAGAACGCCATCGAACCGGGGATGGTGTTGATCTCCGTGATATAAAGCTCATCATCCTTTGTGATCATGTAGTCGATGCGCACAACGCCTTTGCAGTCCAGCGCGCGGAAAATCTGCTTTGAGAGCGATTCGATTTTATGGATCAGTTCTTCCCCTACAGGTGCGGGCATAATGCGCTTTAAGGAAGCCATGCCCTTGCTTCCGCCGCCCGACAGGTATTTGTCGGCAAAGTTCAGCAGTTCCCCGCCCGATGTGGTGGGCATTTCGGTAACGGATGTACGAACCTCGCTGTCAAAGCCCAGCACGGAGCAGTTGACCTCAATGGGGCGGTCCAGGCCTTTTTCGATCAGCACACGGCGATCATAGGTAAAGGCCAGATCCAGCGCCTCCCGAAGCCCATCGCGGTCGTTTGCGCGGCTGACACCGATGGAGGAGCCAAGGCAGGCCGGCTTGCAGAAAACAGGATAGGGCAGTGCCTGCTCCACGCGGGCAATCACCGCATCGGGGGATGCGCGCCATTCGCTGCGCAGGGCAAAGGTATCGGGCAGGATGGGATACCCCATTCCGCGGAACACCTGCTTCATCATGATTTTGTCCATGCCGATGGCAGAGCCCGCGACGCCCGTGGAGGAATAGGGAATATTGGCCAGTTCCAGCAGCCCCTGCAGGGTGCCGTCCTCGCCGTGCAGACCGTGCATAACGGGGATCACGCAGTCCAGCTTTGCAACCGTCACGGGCACAACGCCCCTCGCAAACAGCCCTTTTTCGGGTTCATAGCTGATCAGCGCGCCGGAGCCCGCGGTCAAATCAAGGGTAACGCGGGTGATGCCTTTGGCGTAGGGGTCAAAAGGCGTATAGGTATGGATGTCCAGCAGCTTTTCCCCCGTATACCAGCGGCCGTCCTTTGCAATATAGATCGGCCAGACATCGTATTTTTCCCGATCTGCCGAGCGGGCAAGCTGCACGCCGCTGATAATCGATACTTCGTGCTCACAGGTGCGGCTTCCGAAGATCACGCCCAATTGTTTTTTTGCCATATTCAATCACGCCTCCAGCTTAATTCTCGGTGTAATGGTCGGGCAGATCGTTCTCGTAAAGGACATAATCGCCCGCCTGCATAAAGCCCCGAAGCCATGCGGTGGCCTCGGCAAGGCTTGCAAATACATGCATGTTGTCCATGTTGAAGCCCGCGTCACGCAGGCCGTCCTGAATGGGCAGGGTGTGCTTTTTGCCGATCAGAACGCACACATCCGCGCATTGAGCCATCCGGCAGCCGAATTCGCGGTTGAAGGCTGCCTCCTGCTGTCCCAGTTCCACCATGCCGGGGGTCACGATAATGCGTCTGCCCGGGAAGCGGGAGAAAACATCCAGCGCTGCCTTTGACCCGCGCGGATTGCTGTTGAACGCGTCATCGATGATCGTCACGCCCCCTGCGCTTGGAATCAGCTGCAGACGGTGCTCCACCGGCTGCAGCAGGCTGATGCCCCGCTGCAGCTGCGCATCCGAAAGCCCCAGGTGCTTTGCCACCGCGACGCACAGCAGGATATTGCCGATGTTGTGGGCGCCAAGCAGCCGGGTATTGCAGGGAAGCCGTTTGCCGTCGGCAAAGCACAGTGTAAACGTGCTTCCCATGTTGGACAGACGCATATCCTCGGCCCATACATCCCCGTTTGTGCGGTTGGTAATCGCCTTTTTCACATGCGTGGTTTTCGCATACAGATCGGCGCATACGCCGCCGTCATCCGAAAATGCGGCAAACCCGTCATCGGGCAGGGCACGGATCAGGTCATACTTGGTATCGATAATGTTTTCCATCGTTTTGAATGTATCCAGGTGCTGCGGTCCGACGGATACAAGCACGCCGATGGTGGGATGAATAAAATCGGTCAGCTCTTTGATATCCTTGCGATGGCGCGCGCCCATTTCGGCAATAAAAACCTGATGGGCAGGCTCCAGCCTTTCGCGGATCACGCGCGTAAGCCCCATGGGGGTGTTAAAGCTGGCAGGCGGGATCAGCACATTGTATTTTTGCGACAGAAGGGTGTTCAAAATTGTCTTTACGCTTGTTTTGCCGTAGCTGCCCGTGATGCCGATTCGGATCAGGCCCGTCTGCGCATCCATCTTGCGCTGCGCATCCCGCATGTACATGCGCTGAATTCCCTTTTCAAGCGGAAGCGCAATCAGGGCCGACAGCGCCGTCAGCAGGGGCATCAGCACGACGAAAGCCGCGGAAATCAGGCAAAAGCCCAGGGTAACAACCGCAAGAACGGCGTAAAGGCGCTTCATGCGCGCCGTCATCACAAACGGTTTCTTTTCCTTGGTTTTGCGCTGACAGGATGCGGTAAAGCAGCCGATTGCCGCAATCAGCGCCGAGGCAAGAACGCTTGCGGCGCATTGCAGGAAAAGGCGCTGCGTCTGAAGCGTGCTGTGCATCCAAGCAATTGCGTACGAAAGGCCGAAGAACAGGATGCCCAGCAGGGCAAAGGGAACAATTGTCTTTTTCCACTGGCGTGCAATGGTTTTGAAGTAGCCGTAAAACTGGTAGCTTTCCAGCTGGAAATAGTGCAGCAGCCGTCTGGCGCAAAGCAGTGCGGATGCGGCGGCGGAAAGCACAGGCAGGCTGACAATCAGCCACGATAAAAATTTGGTCAAGCCATTCTACCTCACTTCAGGAACGCCCGCACCACGCACACAAAGCGCGGCCACTGGCGAAGATAGGCAAAGTGATCATCCTGTTCGAAAACGACAAGCCCAGCATCCGGGATCGTCTTTTCCATCTGTTTTCCCATCCAAAGCGGGGTTTCGGTATCGTTTTCACCCCATACAAGCAGCGTTGAAGCCTTGACTTGCGGCAGCAGAGGGGTCAAATCCTCGCTGACCACCTTGACAAAGGTCTTTTTCATTTCATCGCTCAGCGCGTTATAATCGGGAGATCCGTATTTTTTGCGAAGATCGGAAAGCAGACGCTCCGACATTTTGCGAAACAGTGCCGTTTTTCCGAGGGTCTGATACAGTTTTTTCTTCCGCTGATAGCGTGCCGCGCGCTTTTTCTGTTCGGGCGTTTGCGGGGCTTTTATGCCCGCGCAGCCCGTAAGCACCATGCGGCCAATCAATTGCGGATCGTTGGCGGCCAGATACAGTGCCACGCGGCCGCCGAAAGAATGCGCGATGATGTCGCACGGGGCCATTTGAAGCTGCAGGATCAGCGCCTTTACGCACGCCGCAAACTCCGCAACACCCCAGGGTTCAGGGGGCTGTGAGGACTGCCCGTGTGCCGGGAAATCAATCACCGTCACCCGATAATCCGATTGCAGAGCCTCGGCAATGGGGGCAAAATGCTTGATTTCGCAGCCCCAGCCATGAAGCATCAGTATATTTCGGCCGCCCTGACCGTACTGCTCATAGTGCAGCGTTACCCCGCACAGCTTTGTCTGCATAGGCACTCCTTTCTCGCTCATTCGGCATGGTTTTCTTCATCCGCTTCATCCGTCAGCAGAATATATCGGCATTTTTGCGTGGAACCGGAGCATATGTATTGATACCCCGGCGGCACGGGCACAATGGATTCCAGGGTGCATCCCACATTTTCGCAGGTTTTGCGGGAAGCGATGTTGTCGGGATCCGCCGTTATGCACACGCTTTTCAGGTTCAGCCCTCGCATAAACGGGATCAGCATGCGGCAAGCATGGGCGGCGTATCCGTGCCCGCGGAAGGGCTCATCGATTCTGTAGCCGATATGCCCAAGATAGTACAATTGCGGGCTTTCGCCAAGGCGCAGGCTGATGTATCCCGCGCGCCTGCGGGAGCTTCTTTCCTGAATGTAAAACGTGTAGCCGTCATCAATGCCAAGCGTCGGATCAAACACTTCCTCCCGACTCAGCAGCAGGGCAATCTTTTCATCCCGCAGCGCCGGACGGAAAGAAGAGAGAAAATTCCACAGCAAAACAAGCACTCCTCCACGCGGAGCACCGCGCAAGTGCCATTCTACCATAGAAAAGCCTTCCGTGCAACTAAGCAGCCGAATTTCAGGGCCGCTTCCGTTCTTTTTTTCAGTCAGGTTCTCATTGCAAGGATCCCCGGAATATGGTATAGTATGCAGGTAAAGATAAGCTTGCGGCGGCGTTCCCGCGGGGATTCCGACGCGGAAAGTATACGGAGGATATGATATTATGGCACGCAATCAATTCGGCGGTTTCGGTGGCCCGAACATGCAGCAGCTGATGCGCCAGGCGCAGAAAATGCAGCAGCAGATGGAGCAGGCCCAGGCAGATCTGGAAACAAAAGAGTATGAAGCTTCCTCGGGCGGCGGTGCAGTCACCTGCAAGGTAAACGGCAAGCGCGAGGTCGTTTCCCTGACCATCAAGCCCGAAGCCGTTGACCCCGAAGATGTTGAAATGCTGCAGGATATGGTCATGGCCGCAGTCAATGAGGCACTGCGTCAGGGCGAGGAAAACCGTGAAAAAACCATGTCCGCGTTGGCGCCTGCCGGCATGGGCGGCATGTTCTGATGAGCACATCCACGGTAGAACCGATTGCACGCATGGCAGCCCAGCTGGCGCGTCTGCCCGGTATCGGGCAGAAAAGCGCCCAGCGGCTTGCCTACCATATTGCCGGCATGCCCGAGCAGGATGTCCATGACCTTGCCGCCGCCATCTGGCAGGGGCGAAAAGCGGTGCGCTTCTGCGCAATCTGCGGCAATTATACGCAAAATGAAATTTGCGATGTCTGTGCGGATGAAGCGCGCCAAAACGGGCAGATCTGCGTTGTCCGCGATCCGCGGGATGTGGCCGCGATGGAGCGTATGCGGGACTATCACGGCCGCTACCACGTGCTGCACGGCGCCCTCTCCCCCATGAACGGCGTCGGGCCGGAGGATATCCGCATTCGTGAGCTGCTTGCCCGTCTGTCCACCGAAAAGGTGACCGAGGTCATTTTGGCAACGAATCCCGATATCGAAGGCGAAGCGACCGCCGCCTATATCGCACGGCTCATCAAGCCCATGGGGATACGCGTAACGCGCATCGCCCACGGCGTGCCGGTAGGCAGCGATTTGGAATACGCCGACGAAATCACCCTTTCCAAAGCAATGGAAGGCAGGCGGGAACTGTAATGCTCCACTTTTATTACGGCGTGATGGGCTCAAGCAAAACAGCCATGCTGCTGATGCAGCGCTATAACTATATTCAGCAGGGCTTCAATGTGGCCCTGATCAAGCCGGCCATCGATACGCGAATCGACGCATACACCGTCTACTCCCGCGTCGGCCTTCAGGCGCAGGCGGATATTGTGCTGGAAGCCGGCCACAGTGTCAGCGAGCAGCTTTCCTGGCTGGCAATCCGTCAGGAACACAACGACTTTCCCTACATTTTTGTGGATGAGGCGCAGTTTCTGACCGAGGCGCAGGTGCAGGAAATGGCCGATCTGTCCGGTGAGCACGAATTTTACTGCTACGGCCTGAAAACCGACTTTATCGGCAACTTTTTCCCGGGCTCCGCTGCGCTGATGCGCCTGTCGGAGGATATCGGGGAAGTGCCCGGCGGTCTGTGCTGGTGCGGCTGCAAGGCCACCATGAACGCGCGCGTCAACGGCCGTGGGCAGGTAGTCAAGGTCGGCGAGCAGGTTCTCATTGACAATCAGCAATCCATCCGCTACATCGGCCTGTGCTATAAGCACTGGAAAATGGGGAAATCTCATGCTTGATCAATTAAATGCCTATACGGGAATATTGCTTTTGGTTTGCGGCGCACTGCTTTTCATCAGCTGTGCGCTGCTTTGCACTTTGCTTGTCCGTCAGCGCCGCCATCAGGAGCGTCTGCGTGACCGAACCGAGCATAATGTGGATCGCATTACCGACTGCGTAGCGCAGGGCAGGCAGCAGCTCAGCGACCAAACCGCCAATGCCTTTGCCACGCTTGAGGATCGTCTGCGCGGCGAAATGGCACGTCAGCAGGCAGCCTCCGCTGCCGCCATCGCCGAAAACGGGCGGGACCGCGATCAGCGGCTGGATCAGCTGAGCGCACGGCTGGATGCGTTCGGAGAGGCGCAGGATACGCGGCTGCACCGCATGTCCGCCACCCTGGATGAAAAGCTGTCCGCCAATGATCAGCGCACCGAAAAGCTGCGCGAATCGCTGTCGCAGAGCATGGATAAAATGCAGAAGGACAATGCCGAAAAGCTGGAAAACATGCGGAAAACGGTGGATGAAAAGCTGCATGAAACGCTCAATAAACGTTTGGGTGAAAGCTTCTCGCTGGTCAATGAGCGGCTGGAGCAGGTGTACAAAGGCCTGGGTGAAATGCAGAATCTGGCCACGGGTGTGGGGGATCTAAAGCGCGTGCTCAGCAATGTGAAAACGCGCGGCATTTGGGGCGAGGTGCAGCTGGGCGCGCTGCTCTCACAGATGCTGGCCCCCGCCCAGTACGCGGAAAATGTGGCGGTTGTACCGGGCTCGGCGGAGCGCGTGGAGTTTGCCGTCATCCTGCCCGGAAAAGACGAAACAAATAAGGTATACCTGCCAATCGATTCCAAGTTTCCCTTGGAGGGCTATGAACGCCTTCTTTCCGCTTCGGAGAGCGGCGATGCCGCCCAGGCTGCATCTGCGGCCAATGACCTGTGCAACGCCATCCGCACAGAGGCCAAGCGGATTTCAAAAAAATACATCGCGCCGCCCTATACCACCGATTTTGCTGTCATGTTTCTGGCTACCGAGGGGCTGTATGCCGAGGCGCTGCGCTGCCGCGGCCTGATGGAAGAGCTGCAGCAGAACCAGCGTGTGCTGGTTGCAGGTCCCTCTACGCTGTCAGCCCTGCTGAGCAGCCTTCAGCTCGGCTTCCGCACGCTGGCCATCGAGCAGCGTTCCGCCGAGGTATGGCAGCTGCTGGGCGCCGTCAAGACGGAGTTCGGCCGCTTCAGCAATTTGCTGGATCAGACGCAGCAAAGGCTGCGCCAGGCCGGCGATACCATCCAGAAGGCTTCCGCGCGCACACGTGCCATCAATCGCCGTCTGCGCGATGTGGAGGCCTTGGGCGATGCGCAGTCTGCCAAGCTTCTCCCCCTTGATGAGGAGGAGGATACCGCAAAAAACGCCGAGTAAGCCGCCGCACATTTGCGGCAAACTTCCCCGGCATCACAGGAAAATATATGCGGACAGCAGATGGATGCTGCCCGCTTTTTTGTTTACTCCGTTCTCAGGGCCACTACGGGATCTTTCTTGGCGGCCAGGCGGGAAGGAATCGCGCCCGCCAGGATTGTCAGCACCATGCTGATCACCACAAGGATGGCAGCCGCGCCGCCGGGCAGAATTGCCGCGGCGTTGATCTGCGTAAGATGGTGAATCAGGGCATTGATGGGGAAGGTAAGCAGCCACGTGACCAGCACGCCCAGCAAGCCCGCTACCATGCCGATAATCAGCGTTTCCGCAGTGAACACATGCGATACATCGCGCTTTGAGGCGCCCATTGCGCGCAGAATGCCGATTTCCTTGGTGCGCTCCAGCACGCTGATATAGGTAATAATGCCGATCATGATGGACGATACGATCAGCGAAATTGAAACGAATGCGATCAGCACATAGGAAATGGTGTCGATGATGGTTGTCACGGAGGACATGAGCGATCCGACATAGTCCGTATAGCGGATTACGCTTTCTTCATGGCCGCTTTCCCGCATGGATGCATTGTACTGCTCAATCAGTTCCGTAATGCGCTGCTTGCTTTCAAAATCAATCGGATAAATTTTGATCTGCGTGGGCGAATCAAGATCGGTGGCGCTCAGCTTGGACAGATTGCCCTCGTAGGTAGCATCCGTCTGCTGTTTTTCCATCTCGCTGCGCATCATGGACAGGACGCGTTCTTCGCTCATCATGCCGATCATGGCACGCATGGTGGTTTGCTGCTCCTTCGGCAAAGTGTTCAGGTATGCCTCCAGCATCTCCATGGTCGGCTCCACTTCCATGCCGCCCGCAAAATTGATGCCCGTAAAAATGTCGGTTTCGGGATGCTCTTTCTGCGCCTTGACGGAGGAAGTTTCGTTGTTGGCCGTCACCACATATTCCACCAGCTCATGGGTATAGCCCACGCTGCCCGCCATCATGGTGCTGATCATGGAATTGCCGCCGCTGCGGGCAATGCCCGCAATGTGCAGCGTTACCCCGGCATCCAGCACTTCTTCCATGGCCTGTTCATCCCGGCTGACATCGGCGTAAATGCCCTCCCCCTGATCCTGATAGAGGTTTCCCGGCAGAACCAGCGTAAACGTCATATCCAGCAGTTCATCATACGTATAGCTGATTGTCTCGCTTTCAACCGTGCCGCCGGTCAGCAGGGTCATAAACAGCTGCTGAACCGTGCTTTGATCCCGAAGGCCCAGGGTATACAGAGTCGTATCGCTGATGTCGTCGTTTTCGCCCACCACAAGCAGCAGTTCATCGTAATTTTGCGGCAGATGGCCGGCAATCAGCTCATAGCTGCTGTCCTTTTCGCTGTCGGTTTCCGCCAGTTCAAAGAATACGTTCATGTTGTACATGCTTGTCAGCTGCGAAAGAGAGGACATCGACGACATGGAGGCCAGCTCGCTGGCGTCGCTCATCATGGAGCTGTTTGTCATCGTATCAATCAGGGTGCTGGGCTGTACCTGCTGCACCCCGCCGACGGCATTGCGGTTGTAAATCAAAAGGGTTGAGCCGTACTCATAGGAAATGCTGCCGGTCAGCTCGGCAATCTCCTCGGAATTTTCCAGATATTCTTTGAACGCGGGAAGGTCGTTTTCATTTACCTCCGACACCATCGCGTTCATCAGGTTGCCCATTACGTTGCTGGAGTAAATATAGCCTTCCTCCTGCGGAGCATCTCTGCCGGAGGAGGCGCTCGCCATGGCACTCAGCAGGGCAGATTGACTCATGGTTTCGGATTCAATGGTCAGCGGGTACTGCGCAAGCGTATCTTCCTCTACGCTTTTGATGTATTCGTTTACGCCATTCGAAAGGGAAAGGATCAGTGCGATGCCGATAATCCCGATGCTGCCCGCCAGGGCAACCATGAAAGTACGCCCCTTTTTGGTCAGCAGGTTGTTTAGTGACAGGTGCAGCGCCGTTGTAAAATGCATGGAGGTGCTTCCCGTCTTTGAAGGCAGGCTGTCTTCCTCGTCCTTGCCGTCAAAGGGCATGGTATCATCCATCACGCGGCCGTCCAGCAGACGGATGGTCCGCGTGGCATACTGCGCAGCCAGCTCGGGATTATGGGTAACCATGATCACCAGCCGATCCTGTGCTATTTCCTTCAGTGCATCCATAATCTGCACGCTGGTTTCGCTGTCCAATGCACCGGTCGGCTCATCCGCCAGCAGGATTTCGGGATCATTTACCAGGGCACGCGCAATGGCCACGCGCTGCATCTGCCCGCCGCTCATCTCGTTGGGCTTCTTGTTCAGCTGATCGCCAAGCCCCACCCGCTCCAGCGCCTTCACGGCGCGGCTTCTGCGTTCCTTTGCGGATACGCCGCCAAGCGTCAGGGCCAATTCGACATTGCTGAGCACCGTCTGGTGCGGAATCAGATTATAGGACTGGAACACAAAGCCCACGGAATGGTTGCGGTAGCTGTCCCAGTCGGCGTCCTTGTACTCACGGGTGGAACGCCCTTTGATGATCAGATCCCCCTGCGTATACCGATCCAATCCGCCGATAATGTTCAGCAGGGTTGTTTTTCCGCAGCCGGACGGTCCCAGTATCGCCACAAACTCATTCTTACGGAAAGAAAGGCTTACCCCGCGAAGTGCCTCCACGCGAAGCTCGCCCGATGCGTATTCCTTGTGGATGTTTGATAGCGTCAGCATGCACATCCATCTCCCTTACTCAGTTTCGGCTGATTTTACCACAAATTTATGAACATAATATAAACATCCGGCCTGTGAAAAGACCGGATGCCGAAATTAAATTGTCCAAAAGCATTTACAGCATCGGCTGCGCGGTGGGCGTACCCCGGTCAGTCAAAGTAGTCTGTCTGCCTGTCTTTGCCGGTTACCACCTCGTATTCGCCGTCGCCCGCCGTACTGACACGCACATCCCCGTCAAGGAAAGTATGGTACATCTGCTTTCCGTTCCGGCAATACTTTTCCGCCACCGCAACGCTTCCCAGCAGATCATTGGTAATCACCGTAATTTCGGGGGTGACGGTCTTGCGCCACTTCGGCGAATTGGATGTATCCAGGCCGTGGTGATTGGCCTTGATAACATCGGCATGCAAGGCATCTCCCCAGCGCTTGACAATGTCCTGCTCTCCCGTTGTGTACAAATCGCCCGCCATCAGGAAGGACGAATCCCCGTAAACAAACTTAAGCACCAGCGAATGATTGTTCATAAACTGCGTGCCGCTTTGGGGATAGCCGTCATAATAGGCAATATCCGCCTCGGGATTGTACACATACACCGTTACGCTGTCACCGAACATGAAGGTATCGCCCTCGTGCAGGTAAACCTGATTGATTCGGTTTCGCTCAATCGCGGCAAGATACCCCTTGTAGGTATTGGTTGTGTGCCACAGCTCGGTTGAGTAATGAATGCCGATCTCATAGCGATCCATCAGCGCCGCCATGCCGCCGATATGATCGATATGCGGATGCGTTGCCACCAGAATATCGATCTTTTCTATCCCCATTGCATCCAGCGCATCGATGATGTACTGCGTGGACTGCGGATGCCCGGCATCCAGCACCATAACCTTTCCGTCCGGCGATGTAAGGATCATGCAGTCTCCCGGCTTATCGTCCCCCGTTTGCGGGCCCAGCCACACATAGCGTACGGTAAGCCTGCCGGCATCGTTTGAGGTATCGTAAACCTCCGCATAGCGGACATCCTCCGAAAGCGCGCCGACGCACCACAGGCACAAAATCAATACCAGCGCAAGCAATCGTTTTCCCGTTTTCATTCTGTCGTCCTCCTTGCTCCGATCCACTCCTTTTTTATCATCTTTTTGCTGTCAGTGCAATATCTTTAATGGCATTTCCGTGCCAAATTTTACATTTGGTTTGTTTGCATGGGATATAACGTCTTGTGCCGATGACAAAAAAGCATTCCACTTTTTACTTTTTGCCTGCGTTTGCCCTATTGCCATTTCAGGGAGTGCAGGGTATAATATGGTAGGAGAGGAGGCATCGCCATGTCGAACCTGACCGACACCACCAAGCTACACGCCCTGCGGGACAGCCGTGATACCGCACGCGATATCCTGCAGCACGTTTATCGCGCCCTGCAGGCCAAGGGCTATGACCCCATCACGCAGCTGACAGGGTTCATTCTTACCGGCGATCCCACCTATATCACCAGCTTTGATAATGCCCGCAGCATGATCTGCCGTCTGGAACGCGATGAAATTCTGGAGGAGATTGTCTCCTTCTACATGTCGGAGAATTTTGATCAATGACAACAGGCAAGATTGTCGGGCTGGATGTGGGCGATGTGCGCATCGGCATCGCGGTAAGCGATGAGATGCGTCTGATTGCCTCCCCGCACAGCGTGTACCGCCGCATCGGTTTCGGGCCGGATGTAAAATACATCAAGGCGCTCTGTGATCAGCTTGGTACGCGCAGCATTGTGTGCGGTCTGCCGCGCAACATGGACGGAAGCATCGGCTTTCAGGCGCAAAAGGTGCAGGCCTTGGCAGAGCAGCTGGCAAACGCCGGGCTGGACATTGCCTTTCAGGATGAGCGGCTGACCACCGTGACGGCCGAGCGCGCCCTGATTGAAGGCGGCATGCACAGGCAGGAGCGCCGCGGGACGGTGGACAAAGTGGCCGCCGCCGTTATCCTGCAGCAATATTTGGATACGCTTAGGAATCAAACCTGATTTCTTTGCAATATAATAGGAGGATCTACCCAATCATGTCTGATGAAATCAAGAACAACATCCCCGAAGAAGAAGAGGATAATATCGTAGAGTTGACCGATGAAGACGGCACGGTCAGCAAGTTTGAGTATCTGACCACCATCCCCTACGAAGGCGAAGAGTATGTTGTGCTGATGGTGCTGGATGAAAACGGCCAGGCTCCCGACTCGGAGGACGGCGAAGTGGTTATCCTGCAGATTGCGCAGGATGACGAGGGCGAAGACATTTATGTGTCCGTGGACGATGACGATCTTACCCAGAAGGTGTTTGATCTCTTCCTGCAGGCCATGGATGCGGAGGATGAAGATTAAGCCTCTGCACCCGCGCATTTTCGCATGTTTCGCACAATGCCCGGTGCATAAAGCACCGGGTTTATTTCTGAAATGACGACAAGGAGCCGCCCATGAAAAAAACACTGCTTGCGCTGATGCTGTTTTTGGTCCTTCTCTTCGCGCTGCCCGCCTTTGCAGAGCAGGACACAAGCGAAGCGCAGGACATTACCGATCTTTGCACCCTCACCCCATCCAATGCCAAAAAAGATCTTGGCAACATGCGTGACGGCAGCTACAGAACATACTGGAGCAGCACCAAAAAAGGGTATTTGGAGATTACCTCCCCTGATGATACCCCCATGTACGGCCTGTACATCAACTGGGCGCAGTACATTACCAGCTGGAGTCTGCAGGTGCCCGATGAAAACGGCGAGTGGACAACCATCCGCGCCTATGAGCCCGATCTGTTCAATACCGTGTACAATGAGTACCTGCCCTTTGACCGGGGCTACACGCATGTCCGCCTGCTGTGCCAAAGTCCGGATGACCGTCACGCCCTGCACATTGCCGAAATACACGTGCTGGGCGAAGGAGAGGTTCCCTCCTGGGTTCAGCAATGGAAGGTGTTTTCGGGCAAAGCCGATATGGTGCTGCTTGTAACCGATCCCGGTGATGAATACATTTACTTTGGCGGTCTTCTGCCCTATTATGCCGCGCAGGGCAAAGAGATCATGCTGTGCGTGGTCGTCAACACCAATTCCGCCTATAAATGCGAGCTGCTGGACGGATTATGGCATTGCGGAATCACCAATTATCCCTATATTGCCTATTTCAAGCCCAGCCTCTGCCGTTCCCTGCGCGCGCAGTACGATACCTGGAGTGAGGTTCAGTTTGTCCGACATGTATCGCGCATTGTGCGCATCTACGAGCCCGATGTGCTGGTAACCCATTCGCAGGGCGGCGAAGGCGGAGACGGCGGCCACATGGCCTGTGCCGATGCCGCAAAGCGCGCCATCTACACGGCGATGGACGATCAGTACGATGTCAGCTACGGCGTCAAGATTTACGGAAACTGGCAACTGAAAAAGCTGTATCTGCACAATCTGGATTCCGCCATGATTACGCTGGATTATGACCAACCGTTGGACTTTTTCGGCGGAAAAACGGCCATGGAGGTTGCCCGCGAGGCCTACGCGATGCAGTCCTATCAGCGCAAAAGCGTGCCGGAGCTGCGCACGGACGGCTACTACAACGGCGCGGTGTTCGGGCTCTATTACAGCAATGTAGGCGAAGATACCGTGGGCGGCGACCTGTTTGAAAATCTGGAAGAGACATCCGCTTCCGAGGAATAATTTTTCATAAAAATAGGCTGCAAATGAGCGAAAACGCCCGTTTACAGCCTATTTTTTGCTTTTATGCAGGTAAACTTATTCGATATCTTCTCCGCGTTCCAGGGCGCTTAGCATCTCCACGCGCAGGGCATGGCGTCCGCCCTCAAACTTTGCGGTCAGGAAAGCCTTGGCAATGCACTTGGCCAATTCCGGTCCGATAATGCGCGCGCCCATGGACAGCATATTGGCATTGTTATGACGGCGTCCCAGCTCGGCAGACAGCGGATCCGAGCAGGTAACGCAGCGGATGCCCTTGATTTTGTTGGCCGCAAGGCCGATTCCCAGCCCTGTTCCGCACAGCAGAATGCCGAACTCGCATTCACCGCCGGCTACGGCGCGGGCGGCACGGGCACCGAACACGGGATAATTGCAGCTTTCGGAAGAATAGGCACCGAAATCCTTGTATTCCAGGCCCATTTCATCCAGCAGAGAGATAATTTCTTTTTTCATTTCCAGCGCGGAATGATCATTGGCAATGGCAATCATGACAAACTCCTCCGGCAAGATATATTTACAGTTTTAAAGGATATCACGATGTCGGCGGCGCGTCAAGCAAAACCATTCCGTCTGAGGGCATTTACCTGTTTGACGTTCAGTGGGAAAATTTTCATTTTCCCCTTGAAAAAGTGCTGCTTTTCCCTTATAATATCTAATCGGCACATCCTTGCGCCGCGTGATGCCGCGGCGCCATAAGTCCATGAGGAGGTGAAAGTATGAACAAGTACGAACTGGTCTACGTCATCGATACTACGCTGGACGACGATGCCCGCAAGGCGGTCATGGATCGCTTCAACAGCATGGTCGATTCCCTGGGTGGTAAGGTGGAAAAGGTGGAAGAGTGGGGCAAGCGCCGTCTGGCCTATCCCATCAACTACAAGACCGAAGGCTACTATGTCCTGGTGAACTACACCGCTGAGGCGTCTGTTCCCAAGGAGATTGAGCGCAACCTGCAGATCTCTGACAGCATCCTTCGCTACCTGACTGTCAAGGTGGAAGAAAAGCGCAGCAACGTAAAGCCCCGCCCCGTGCGCGTAGCGCCCGTGGCTGAGGAAGCCGCTCCCGCTGTGGAGGAGGCTCCTGCTGCCGAAGCCGAAGCTCCCGCTGAGGCCGAATAATCACAGGGAGGGATACGAATGAACAAGGTTTTCATTGTGGGAAACCTGACGCGCGATCCCGAGCTGCGTTCCACCCGCGACGGCATCTCCGTCTGCTCGTTCACCGTGGCGGTTAACCGCCGCGTGCGCAACGCGGAAGCCGGTCAGCCCGAGGCTGATTTCTTCCGTGTTACCGCCTGGCGTGCGCTGGGTGAGAACTGCTCAAAGTATCTGTCCAAGGGCCGCAAGGTGGCCGTTACCGGATCGGTGTCTGTAAGCACCTATACCGGCAATGACGGCAACTTCCGCGCCAGCCTGGATGTGACTGCCGACGATGTGGAATTCCTGTCCCCGCGCAGCGAGGGCGGCGAAGCTCCCGCGCCGCGTCCGCAGGCCGCCGCGCCCGCAGCCCCGCAAAACAGCGGCTTTGTGCAGGTGGATGACGACGAACTGCCGTTCTGATTATTGACTGAATTGTAATAGGAGGAAGCACCATGTCTGAAGATCGTGGCGAAAGAAAACAGCGTCCGCGCGGCCGTAAAC
>CAVFPH010000026.1:0-25182 GCA_963624325.1 bacterium | reverse complement strand
AAATCCAGGCTTATCTGGATTGGGCACAGCCAAAGATCGATGCCGGCGCGGGCGAACTGACCCTGTTCTCCACCGTGAACCTGCACATCTTCCAGACCTATTACGGCGGCCTGCGTCCTTCTGCCGATATGAGCAGCTGGATCTACGGCGACTATGACCTGGTGAACCAGTTCATCCAGGGCGGCCAGGAGCTTAAGCAGTGGCTGGAGGCTCAGGGTTCCACCTTCGTGGAAGACACCCAGCCCACCCTGATTGGCGCTCTGTGGTATCGTGAAAACGAGTTTGTCGGCGCTACCATCGACGGCGTCAGCTACGGCGGCCGTTGGGGCACCTACTTTGTAGCGCCCATGAACACCATCCTGAACACTTCCGAAACCGCCGCTTCCAACAAGATCATGCTGCGCACCACTGCCGATTCTCTGATCTATGAGGACGGCAAGGTTACCGGCGTCAATGCCACCCGCTATGACGGCACCGCCGTTACCGCGCATGCCGCCAAGGGCGTTATCATCGCCACCGGCGGTTATGCTGCGAACGTCGAAATGGTCGTAGAGACCAACGTTTACTGGTCCAACGAATACGTTTCCACCAATACCAAGACCACCAACCGCTCCTCCCTGCAGGGCGACGGCATCGTCATGGCTCAGGCCGTTGGCGCTGACGTAACCGGTATGGGCTACACCCAGATGATGCCTATCAGCTGGGTAGACAACGGCAACCTGGCCTTCGGCGGCGGCAACTATGCCATCTACATCAACCCCACCACCGGCAAGCGCTTTGTGGATGAAACCTCTGAGCGTGACGTGCTGAGCCTGGCGGAGTTCCGCAACGGCATCGAGCACAACGGCACCAAGGGCGTGTTCATCGAAATCGCCAATGCCGCCAGCAAGATCCCCGGCCCGTATCTGTACGGTGATGAGGATGTTGAATGGCGTCAGTACGTCCGCACCGTGGATGAGCTGGCCGAGCTGTTCAACAGCCTGGGCCTGTCCACCGATGCCGAGACTGTCCGCGCGACCATCGAGAACTATGACAAGGCTGTCATGGCCGGCGAGCAGCCCGAGGATGTAAAGAAGACCAACCCCAATGCCCTGATCGGCAGCGCCCAGAAGGACGAAAACGGCAACTATCTGCCCGATACCTACACCCTGGACGGCGTTGAGCTGCGCATCCGTCTGCTTGCGCCCTCTACCCACCACACCATGGGCGGCATCAAGGTAGATACCCAGCGTCACGTGCTGGATACTAACGGCGGCATCATCTCCGGTCTGTACGCAGCCGGCGAAGTCACCGGCGGCATCCACGGCGGCAACCGTCTGGGCGGCAACGCGATTGTTGAAATCTATGTGTCCGGCCGTACCGCGGCTCAGACCATCAACGAGGACAACAAGTAATCCCGCATCCTAAAACGTGCCCCTGCAAGGGAAACCTTGCGGGGGCATTTTCGTTTATCATTGGGACTGCGCTCTTCGTAGTATCTGCCGGGTGGTTTTCATGCGGATTGCCTTGCATCCGGGCGATCTGCCTGCTATAATAGCCATGCAATTTGAAGGCAATGGCAATTGCCGCATGATGCAAATTGCAGAGGAGACAACAGGATGAAAAGACGCATTGCGTGGATTTTGCTTGGCATTATGATGATGGGTACGGCGGTATGCTCCGCATCGGCGGAAACCGTGGCTGCATCCCCCAAAGCGCAGACGGGCACGGCGGCAGCGGGCGATATGCAGATGGATTATGCAGTGTTCGGCACGGGCAGCCGCACCCTGGTGATTCTGCCCGGCCTTGCCATCCACAGCGTGATGAGCGCGGCGGATGCCGTTGCCGCGGCGTATCAGGGCTTTGCCGAGGAATATACCGTGTATGTTTTCGAGCGGGCGAGCAGGATATCCGACGGTTATTCCGTGCGGGATATGGCGCGGGATACCGCGCTGGCCATGCAGTCCCTGGGCATTGAAAAGGCCGATATTTTCGGGGCATCCATGGGCGGCATGATTGCCCAGTACATGGCCATCGATTATCCGCAGATGGTAAATAAGCTGATTCTGGGGTCCACCCAAAGCCGCGCAAATGCCGCCGCCGCGCAGATGCTGGAGGGATGGATCGCATTGGCGGAAAAGCGCGATGAACAGGCACTGCTGGCCAGCTTTGCGGACAGCGTGTACTCGCAGGCAACCCTGGCTGTCTACCGTGAAATGCTGATTACATCCAATGCCGGCATTACCGAGGATGAATACAGCCGCTTTATTATTCTGGCCAATGCCTGCAGGCAGTTCGACTGCTATGATGAACTGTCCAAAATTCAGTGCCCCGTGCTGGTGCTGGGCTCCGAGGGCGATCAGGTGCTGACCGCGGATGCCTCCCGCGAGATTGCGGAGGCGCTGAATTGCGAAATTTATATTTATCCCGATACCTATGGCCATGCTGTTTATGACGAGGCGGCGGACTATAAGGACAGAATGCTGGCATTTTTGAACTGAGGCAGGGGAAGACAGATGACGCTGCGTCAGGATGCAGACCGCATCATTGCCGCTGCCATGGCGGAATCGATGCCGGGGGAGGCCGTACGCAGGGCGCTGGCAGACATGCGCCTGATAGAAGGCGGCCGCATAATCCCAGTGGCCGTGGGCAAGGCAGCCTTTGAAATGGCGCGCGCGGCGCGGGAAACGCTGGGAGATCGCCTGGAAAACGGCATTGTTATCACCAAATACGGGCACGTAAAGGGCGAAATCGAGGGGATGACATGCTTTGAGGCAGGGCATCCTGTGCCCGATGAAAACGGCTATCGCGCCACGGAGGCGGTGCTGCGGCGGGTCAGCGGACTGCACGCGCAGGATACCGTGCTGTTTCTGCTTTCGGGCGGAGGTTCGGCACTGTTTGAAAAGCCGCTGCTCCCGCCCGAGGAGATGGCGGATATTACCCGCCAACTGCTGGCCTGCGGCGCGGATATTGTGGAAATCAACACCCTGCGCAAGCGCTTTTCCGCTGTCAAGGGCGGCAAATTTGCCCTGTCCTGCGCGCCGGCACGCGTGTGTTCCGTCATTCTCAGCGATATCATCGGTGATCCCGTGGATATGATTGCATCGGGTCCCGCCTGCCCGGACCCGTCTGCCTGCGCACAGGCGCAGGAGATTGCGAAGCGGTATCACCTGAAATTGTCCGATGCCGCGCGTGCGCTGCTAAGCATCGAAACGCCCAAGCAATTGCCCAATGCCGAAACCCGCATCACAGGCAGCGTACGGCAGCTGTGTGCCGCGGCGCAGCGCGTGTGCGAAGGGCTGGGCTATCAAACGGTGTTCCTGACCGCCGGCCTATCCTGCGAGGCGCGGGAGGCGGGCGCGTTTCTGGCTGCCATCGCGCGGGAGCATCAGGATACAGTGCGCGCCCTTGCCTTTATTGCGGGCGGCGAGACCGTGGTGCATGTGACGGGAAAGGGGCTTGGCGGGCGCAATCAGGAGCTTGCCCTTGCCGCGGCGCAGGGCATAGCGGGCTGCCGCGATACCTGCGTTTTTTCCGTCGGATCGGATGGAACGGACGGCCCGACCGATGCCGCAGGCGGTTATGCCGATGGGCATACCTGCGGGGATCTTGCCGGGCATGGGATGGATATCCGCAAATACCTTGCCGACAACGATGCCTACCATGCGCTGCAGGCGGCAGGCGGGCTGATCATGACCGGCCCTACGGGCACAAACGTAAACGATTTGACGGTTGTACTGATCAAAAGATAAACAGCTCATTCATATTTTTACAATTTACGGCAGATAAATAGGTGCATTCGGCACCTATTTCTGTTATACTGGTATACAGAAAGCGGCAGGAATACATGTGCCGCAATAAACGGCTTCAAAGCCCGGATCTGCTTGCGCTGACAATTCCCCTGAGTACATGAAAAAAGAACAAAGATGGGAGAAACATGATGAAAAAAATCACCTGCCTGCTCCTGACCCTGCTGCTGATTGCATTGACTCTATCTGTGTCGGCGGAGGAAGAAAAATGGGATTTCGATGCCGACTATTGTCTGCTCAAAGGCTGCGGCAGCGCAAATGGCGATGTGATTGTCCCCGCTGAAATTTCGGGCAGCACCGTGGATGTCATCGCGGAGAATGCGCTCAGTAATGTCGATTTCACATCCCTGACCCTGCCCGATACGCTGCTTGAGATGCGCTCAGGTGCCGTCAGTTGGTGCGGAAATCTGACTGCGGTAACCCTTCCCGAAAGCCTGATTGTGATCGGCGACCAGAATTTCTGGTGCTGCAATGCGCTCACGTCCGTCACGATTCCCGCAGGCGTCCGCTACATCGGCGAATATGCATTCTATTTTTCCGCTGCTTTGAAGGAAATTACATTCGAGGGCATCTGCCCCGTAATCGGAACGGGTTCCTTTTCCCTCATTGCGGATGACGCCGTTGCCTATGTGCCGGATGACCAGATGGAAGCCTATAAAGCCGCCTTTGAAGCGGCAGGCAGCGAGGTGACTGTGCAGGGAAGCGGCAAAAATGCCGTAATCATCGACAATAACGGCTTTGCGGATGATCTGTTTGAAATCGATGCAAACGGCACCATTACCGCCTACTACGGCTATGCAACGTATCTGCGCATTCCGGAAACCATTTGCGGCATTCCCGTGAAGGCCATCGGTGATTCGGTTTTCCTGCATGATTTTTATCTGGCCGTGCTGGAGCTGCCGGAAGGACTGGAAAGCATCGGCGTTTCTGCCTTTGAAAACTGCGAAACGCTGCAATACGTTGCCTTTCCGTCAACGCTTGCAGCTATTGCTGACCGTGCCTTTGCCAACGGGTATTCCGGAAAAACGCTGGAACTTTCAAGCGTCCGGATCATCGGCGCAAATGCCTTTGAGGGTGCGAAGATTGACACATCGGTCACGCTTCCCGAAGGGCTTGTTTCCATCGGGGACAATGCCTTTGACTGCTGTCTGAGCATGCCGGAAATCTATCTGCCGAGCACCCTTCAGCGCATCGGCAGCGGCGCATTCAGCAAAAACTGGGCGCTTACCTATATGTACTTTGACGGCGAAACGCTTCCGCAGCTGGGTGAAAACGCATTTGCGGAATGCAGCGCGCTTGCCGATATCGACATAAACGAACACTGCACCAAGCAGCAGATGCTTGATTTGCAGTCGGCTGTGGATGCGCAGGGCCTTCCCTGCCGCGTATGGCGCATGCAGAATACGCAGGTTGAGTATGCGGAAAGCAGTGCCTGCGTATACGAAAACGGCCTGCTCATGTCGTATACCGGAAGCCTTTCCGCCATTCGCCCCCATGATTCCGTCAACGGCGCAGCAACCATCGGCATCGCCGACAGCGCTTTGAAGGGCAATCAGACGGTTGAATATTTTGCCGTCTGTTACAATGATGTGTTTACGACCATCGGCGCGGAAGCGTTTGAAGGCAGCAGCCTAAAACATGTGGATCTGTTTGATTCCGTGACAACCATCGGGGCGCGGGCCTTTGCAAATTGTACGCAGCTGGAAGAGATAACCATCCCGGAATCGGTCACATTCATTGGCGAGGGCGCGTTTGAGGGCTTGACAAACATCAGGAAGGTTACCATCCTTTGCGATCTTTCCCTGATCCCCGAAGGTTCTTTTGCAGCCGCCCATGCGGGAACGACGGCGGAAATCCGCGTTTCCGCCTCCGCTACCGATGAACAGATTGCGGCGCTTGGCGAAAAACTGGGAATGCCCTGGTATCATCCGCCGATGCGCGAAGGCGAAGAAAGCAGCTTTGCAAAAATGCCCTTTGAGCCGACTTCGGCTGAGTGCTTTGATTTTGATCCTGAAACCGGTTTGATCAATGCCTATACCGGAACGGAGACGGACGTAATCGTGCCGCGCGAAATCGACGGCGTGACGGTTGTGGGCTTTAGCAGCTACAATGCGTTTGAATCCTGCCGTGATTACACGGATACCGAGATCGACACCAATCAAACCTCCTGGGTGCATCTGCGCACGCTGGTGCTGCCCGAAACCATCACCGAGCTGCCCGACAGCCTGCTTTCCTACTGCCAGCAGCTGGAAACCTTTATTTGCTACGCGCCGCTGGAGACCACGGGCAAGGCGCAGTTTATGCTGTGCCGCAGCCTGGACACGGTCATCTTTGTAAACGACGTGCGCGAAATCGGCAATTATGCCTTTGACAGCGCATCGGGACCGCTTGACTGCCTCTATTTCGGCAGCCATCTGAACCGTATCGGCGAATATGCCTTCAACAACTGCGGGATTACCTCCTTTGCTGCCGATGCGGAAAAGATCGAGAGCCGCGCATTTTCAAGCTGTGAGCAGCTGACCGATCTGCACTTTACCGCCAAGGTATCCGACATGGCCGAATACTGCATGGCAGATTGCCCGAACCTGGCCGAAATCTGCTTTGACTGTGATCTGACCGTCATGGACACGGATCTTGTGTACAACGCCGCCGCACAGCTGACCGTGCATGTGCCGGCTGACTGCAGTGCAGAGAATGTGAGCCGTGCGCAAAACTGCGTCGCCTGGAACAGCACGGCGGTAAATGTGACGGTATCAACCGATTTCTGCACGCATACCCCGCCCGAGCTGCCTGATATTGGCCTGCTGCTTTCGGGTGCGGTGCAGAGCGATTCGGCAGCGCAGACCGAAACTGCGCCGAACGCGGCGCAGCAGCCTGCAGACAGCCTCAGCGCTCTAATGGATCAAAAGCTGGTGATGGTCAGCGCCGATGTCAGCGGCTACAACATGAGCGCCGAAATGCTTGGCGGCATGGCGTATTCCTGCACCCTGCATGCGGACGGTACGGCGGATCTGGTGCTGGCGGGCACGCCCGTTTCGGGGCTTGCGTGGACGCAGGACAGCGCAGGCGGCATCACAATCGACTATTACGGCATGACCATGACAGCCGTTCCGACGGAGAATGGTATCGATCTGGATTACTTCGGCTCGATGCTTATGCATATGTCGTCGGAGGAATAACCCTTGCATGATCGCAGCTTGCATATAGCAGAACATGAATGGCGATATAACGCAAGAGTTATATCAGCGCAGAAACCGATACCCGAAACTGCAATTTTCGAATATCTGTGTTTCTTTATGAAAGGACAGGATGCACTGCGGAAATCCTGCCGCTTGCAGGGCACCAGCACGGAAAATCGCCTTTGAAAACATCGAGGGCGAGGAATATCTGTCTGCGCTGATGCTGCCCTTTGACGGCATTGCAGATCGGCTGAACCGCTACGATTTCGGGGAATCCAGACCTTTGAACTGCTCAATTTCAGTAAGCCCGATCGGCATGAAAACGATGCCTACCGATGGATGGATATCCGCGAGTATCTGACAACCGCTTATATGAGTGCTGCCGTGTGGCGGCACTGAAGGGAGTACTAAAGGATGAATAATCAGGCAGACAAGACAAATATCGGAAACGTGCGGGCGGAAATTCCCCGTCCCGAATATCCCCGTCCGCAGTTCGTGCGCGACGGATGGATGAATCTGAACGGCACATGGCAGTTTGAAATCGATCAGGGCTGCTCAGGCAGAAGCCGCGGACTGGTCGAAAGCGAGCACCTTGCCGGAAGCATTGTGGTGCCGTTCTGCCCCGAAAGCAAGCTCTCGGGCGTAAACAATAAGGATTTTATGCGCAGCGTTTGGTACAAGCGCGGCTTTACCCTGCCGGATGCGGCGGCGGGCAAGCATGTGTTTGTCAATTTCGGGGCGGTGGATTACCGCTGCGAGGTCTGGATCAACGGCGTTTCGGTGGGTAAACATCGCGGAGGCTATACCTCCTTCCGCATGGAAATTACGCAGGCGCTCAGGGAGGGCGAAAACATCATTACCGTCTGCGCGCAGGATGACACCCGCGATCCGATGCAGCCCTCCGGCAAGCAAAGCGGACAGTACGATTCCTACGGCTGTTTTTACACCAGGACCACAGGCATCTGGCAAACCGTCTGGCTGGAATGGATGAATGACAGTTACCTGGAGCAGGTGCTTCTGACGCCCGATGCCGCAAACGCGGTCATTCATATTCGGGCAAAGATCCATGGTGCGCAGGGATGCACGCTGACGGCTTCCGCCGCCTATCAGGGAGCGGATATGGGCACAGCACAGGCTGCCGCCAATGCGGGCTGGGTCGAAATATCCCTGCATTTGGCCGAAAAACACCTGTGGGAGGTTGGAGACGGCAAGCTCTACGATCTGCAGCTGTCCCTGACCCGAAATGGCGAGGAGCAGGACAGGCTGTCCAGCTATTTCGGCCTGCGCAGCGTCGGCTTTGACGGCATGCGTTTCCTGCTGAACGGGAAACCCGTTTTCCAGCGGCTGGTATTGGATCAGGGATTCTATCCAGACGGCATCTATACCGCCCCCACCGATGCGGATCTGCGGCGCGATATCGAACTGAGCATGGCGATGGGCTTTAACGGCGCGCGCCTGCATGAAAAGGTGTTTGAGGCACGCTACCTGTACTGGGCAGACCGCATGGGCTACCTTTGCTGGGGAGAGATGGCAAACTGGGGGCTGGATCACTCGCAGATCGGCGCGCTGAGCGCTTTCCTGGCAGAATGGCTGGAGGCTGTGCAGCGGGATTACAGTGCCCCCTGCATCATTGGCTGGTGCCCCTTCAACGAAACGTGGGATGTCTGCGGACATCGGCAGGATGACGATGTGCTGCGGATGGTCTACCGCACGACAAAGGCTTTTGACATGACGCGCCCGGTGATTGACACCTCGGGCAATTTCCACGTGGAAACGGATATTTTCGATGTGCACGATTATCAGCAGGATACGCAGGAATTTGCAGCCCGCTACGGATGCGGCACCGAGCCGATTTATGAGCGTTTCCCCGAAAGGCAGCATCGCCCAAAGGGACTTCCCGTATTCGTCAGCGAATACGGCGGAATGCGCTGGACCGATCATCAGGAGGGCTGGGGCTACGGCAAAGGCCCTGAAACCGCGGAAGAATTTATCGCGCGCTACCGTGCCCTGACGGAAACTTTGCTGCATAATCCCGATCACTTCGGCTTCTGCTATACGCAATTGACCGATGTGGAGCAGGAGCAGAACGGCCTGTATACCTATCACCGTGTGCCGAAGTTTGATCCCGAGATTATCCGCGCCATCAATGCGCAGAGGGCCGCGCAGGAAGAATAATCAAATCCATATAAAACGATCCCCCGTGGTATCTCCAATGGGATATTGCGGGGGAATTTGCATGAAATCAGGCGGTATACAGCGGCTGTTTCTGCTTTTGCTTTATCGGCGCTGCTCTGCCATCAGGGCTGAAAGTGCTTGGGGCAGGGGGCTGTCAAAGGTCAGCGTTTCGCCCGTCATGGGGTGGGTCAACTGCAGGTGCGCGGCGTGCAGGGCAAAGCGCCCCGAAAGCTGCGGCAGGGGCGTACCGTACAGGTAATCCCCGGCAATCGGGCAGCCCAGTGCCTGCATATGCACGCGAATTTGATGCGTACGCCCCGTTTCCAGCCGCAGGCGGAGGAGCGCACGCCCGTTTTCGGCGCGTGCCAGCACGGTATAATGCGTCACGGCAGGCTTGCCGTTTGGGTCGATGCGGCGGCGGATGCCCTCGGCGTGCCCGATGGGCAGATCGATGGTGCCGCTGCCCTGCACAGGCGCACCCTCCGTGACCGCCAGATATTCGCGGATATAGTGCCCCGTATGCAGCATGCGCTGCATGCTTGCATGGGCAACGGCATGGAGCGCAACGGGCATCAGCCCGCTGGTTCCCTTGTCCAGACGGCTGACCGGACGGTAGACAAACCCCTGCGGGCAGCCCAAATACGCATATACCGCGTTTTCCAGCGTGGCAGATTCCTGATGGGCGCTGGATATGGCAGGCAGGGGGGCGGGCTTGTCGACAATCAGCAGATCTGCATCCCTGTAAGGGACGCTCAAAGCAAGGTTATAGGGAGCAAGCACCTCTCCCGCGTCCCGCAAAAGCAAGGTTACATGCTGCCCTGCGGCAACCGTCCGCCCCACGTGGGCGGGGGTGCCGTCCAGCAGGATGCAGTCCGAAAACTTGAGGCTTCGCAGCCGATGCTCGGACAAATCAAAGTGCGCGCGCAGCACGTATTCCAGCCTGCGTCCCGCTTCGGCGGGCGGCACGGTATACTCAAGCGTCCGCATGCTGATGGACATGGGTGATGTTTTGAATCCACACGCCCTTGCGTACCAGCACATAGCCGATAACATCCTTGACCAGGTTCAGCGATTCCACCACGGCATAGGAAAGCAGAATGTCGGCGTGCAGCACCTTGACCATCAGGAAGGCCATCGGCACGGAAGCCACCCAGGTATATACGCAGTCAAACAGGAAGGTGATAAAGGTTTTTCCGCCCGAACGCAGGGTAAAATAAGTGGCGTGGGAGAAGGCGTGCGGGGGCATGGCGAAGGCTGCGATGACCAGCAGATTGGTGGCCATTGCGCGCACATCGTCCGTAATGCCGCTGTAGGCATTGGGGATGATGGGAGACAGCAGAATCAGCAATATGCCCATGGCGATAGAACTGGCCACGCTGAAGGCAATCAGCTTCCATACCGTGCCGCGGGCGCGGTCATAGTCATCCGCTCCCAGCGCCTGCCCCACCATGATGGAAACGGCTGTGCCCATGGACTGGAACACCACGTTGAACAGGTTACTGATGGTGCTGTTGATGCTCAGCGCCGATACCACCGTCAGCCCGCAAAGGGAGTAGACGGCGGTCAGGGTGCTCATGCCGATGGACCAGAGTGCCTCGTTGAACAGAAGGGGAGAGCCCATCTTGAGGACCGATTTCAGCAGATCCTTGGGCACGCGCAGGGTGCTGTACGCGCCCTGAATAAAGGTGTAGCGGTCACTCTTGCGGTGGGTGATGATCACGATGATGGTAAGCTCTACATAGCGGCTGAGGGTGGTGGCGATGGCTGCGCCCACCACGCCGAGGCGGGGAAAGCCCATGTGGCCGAAGATCAGCAGATAGTTAAATACCGCATTTGTGCATACCGCCGCCACGCTGGCAATCATCGGCAGGCGGGTTTCGCCCATCTCACGCAGGGTGCCGGCATACGCCGTGCTGACGGCAAAGGCGGGCAGGCCGATCAGAATCACCATCAGGTATTCATTGCCGAAATCCAGCATCTGCTGCGCGGTGGCGGCATCGCCGTCTCCCTGCAGGAAAAGCGAGATCAGCGGGCGGCTGAAGCCCAGAAACACGATAAAGGTGACGGCCAGCAGCATGGCAGCCTGCATCAGCTTGATGCGGAAGGTGTTGCGCAGCCCTGCGATATCCCCTGCGCCGTAAAACTGTGCGCCGAAGATGCCCGCACCCGAAAGCCCGCCGAACACACACAAGTTAAACACAAACACCAGCTGATTTGCAATGGCCACGCCTGACATTTCCGCGTTTCCCAGCGCGCCGACCATCAAGTTGTCCAGCAGGTTTACAAAGTTGGAGATGCCGTTTTGAATGATGACGGGGATGATGATGGTGAGCACGGCACGGTAAAAGGCCTTGTCACCGATCAGGGTGTTCTTGGCGCGGCGCAAAAATTTCTGCATGACGGGTCTTCCTTTCGGTAATTAAAAAACAAATGGAGGGATTTTTCAGCGGCTTCTGTACCTGCGCCTTACGCGCGGCCGATCCTCGAAAGGGGCGGTTCGCCGGGGTTCGGGCAGGGCTTCGGGGGGAGGCGGCAGTTTCTCTTTCCGCGGACGGGGCGGAGCGTCGGGTCCATGCGGCCGATGCGCAAGGCCCGCGATCACGCACAGGATGCAAAGCACGCACAACAGCATCATCGGCAGCATCCGCACGGGCTGCACCCAGCCCCCCAGCGTTGTCAGGGGGAGCATAAAACCCAGCACGCAAAGCGCCAGGGAGGGCAGGATCATCAGCGCACATCCGCGCACCGTCCGCCGTGCCCACAGCGCGCACAGCCCCAGCACAATACCGGCGACCAGGTACAGCGGCACTTCCAGAATGCTCCAATCCACATACTTTACGGCGCGTGACAGGGGAATTTTTTCGCCCACGGCCATATTCCAGAACATCTTCAGGGGTGCCCACATGGCATCTATCCGCGTGCTTAGTTCATAGGCGGATATCAGGATGGCGATAATCGCCGTATACAGCAGGTAACGGCGCAGATTTCTCGGGTTCATGCTGTTCTCCTTTCGAAAAAGGACGGCGCCAAAATCGCCGTAATCCAAGTTTACGCCGATAGGATACGCCTTGTCAAGCAATCGGAAAAGAATGATGGGCAGCCTTGCGCGGATATCTTTTTTTCGGCGCCTTAAAAATCTGTTGAAAATGTTACAAAAGTGTGTTATGCTGTAAATGGTAATAAAGAATGGGAGGCTTTACGCCTTGAATGCACTGATTGAAAGCGCCCGCAATGTTGTGTTTGATATAGGACAGGTGCTGCTGCGCTTTGAGCCGGATGAGTTTCTGCCCCGCATGCTGCCCCCCGGTGCCGCGCGGGTGCTGACCAAGGAGGTACTTTTTACCTGCCCCACCTGGTCAAAAATCGACGCAGGCACGATTTCCGAGGAGGACTGTGCCCGAAAGGAATGCAGCGATGCCGGCGTACCCGAAATGTGGCCGCAGGCACTGTATGCGATCCAGCATTATCAGGAATACATGTCCATCCTGCCCGCAGCCGAGCTGTTTCCGCAGCTGCATGCCATGGGCAAAAAGATCTACGCTTTGAGCAACTACGGACCGGACGGCTTTAACCGCGCACAGGAGCGCTTTCCGCAGGCCTTTGAACTGCTGGACGGCATGGTGATATCGGGACGCGAGCACCTGATCAAGCCCGATCCCGCCATTTATCGTCTGCTGCTCAGCCGCTATCAGCTGGATCCCGCCGAAACCGTGTTCATCGATGACCGGGAGGAGAACGTCCGCGTGGCGCAGAGCCTGGGGATTGCAGGCATTGTTTACCGCGGGATGGATTCCCTGCTTTCATAAAATTTTGCTCCCGCACATGATTTTAGAATGAAAATACCGCCCGCGCCCGTCTTATATACGGAAGCGGATCATCATTTTCCGGTTCTGCCGGAAGAAAGGAAACGCCATGAAAAAGCCCCGTATCCGGAAGCTGCTGCTGCTGGGATTGCTGCTTTGCGCACTGTGCATCGTGCTCAGCGGCTGCATTGTGGATCCGAACAGGAATGCAAGCCCTACCTCCACCTTTAAAAAGTTTACGCCCATTCCCGATACCCCCACCGATACGCCCGTGGTGGTGACCCCGACGCCCGATCCGAACACCGATCAGCAGAGTTGGACCACCGATACCCCCGATCCTAATGCCACGTCCTATGTCGGTTCCGTCACGCCCATCCCGGGCACCATCGTATCGGGTACCACCGCTACGCCCACCGTTTCGCCCGCATCCGCTGCCGGCACAACGCTTCTCAAGCGCGGCAGCCAGGGCGACGCCGTCAAGAATGTGCAGGAGGCTCTGCGCCGCCTGGGCTATTTTGAGGGCAAGGCAGACGGCGATTTCGGCGAGTATACCGAAAATGCCGTCAAGGCATTCCAGAAGCAAAACGGCCTGACGGCCGATGGCGTTGTCGGCGCGGCCACGCTGGCAAAGCTTGGCTCCTCCTCCGCCAAGACAGCCCCGCCCAAGGCTACCGCCACGCCTACGCCTACCACCAAGCCCAATACCAATGTTTACCTTTCCGAAGGCAGCAGCGGCGCCAACGTTACCAAGATGCAGAACCGCCTGATTGACCTGGGCTACCTCTACGGCAGCGCATCGGGCAAGTTCTGCGCCATTACCGAATCCGCCGTTATATCCTTCCAGAAGCGCAACAGCCTGACGGCCGACGGCGTTGCCGGCCCCGGTACGCTGGAAAAGATGTATTCCAGTTCCGCCAAGAAGGCAAGCTCCGCCGTGGGCATCATCGGCGTCACCCTGAAAAAGGGTGATGAAGGCGATGCTGTGCGCCTGCTTCAAAATGAATTGCGCTCCTACGGCTTCCTAAAGTCCGCCGCGGACGGCTCTTTCGGTGCGGCAACCGAAACGGCTGTTAAGAGCTTCCAGTCCGCAAACGGCCTGAATGCCGACGGCAAGGCAGGGGCAAGCACGCTGCTGAAGCTCTTTACCGGCAGCGTCAGCACCTCAACAGCGAAAAAGACCACTGCCCCCACGGCAAAGCCCACCGCCACCCCCAAGGCAACTGCCAAGACAACCGCGAAGCCCACCGCCACCCCCAACATGTATACCCGCGTAACCGCAGCCCCAAACGGTGCTTACTTTACCCTGGAAAAGGGCATGATGGGCGATCCCGTCAAAAAGCTGCAGCAGGCACTCAAGAGCGCCGGCTATTACAGCGGTGACTGCGACGGCTATTACGGCGATGCCACGGTCGCGGCCGTCAAGAAGTACCAGCGCGCCAAGGGTCTGGTGCAGGACGGCAAGGCCGGCCCCGCCACCCAGCGCTACCTCTATGAGGGAGACTTCCCCGATCAGTCGTAACCTTCAGGCAGCACTGCATAAGGAAGCAGCTGGAGGAAAATTGCCGGGAATCCGACCATTTTCCTCCATCCTGTGCGGTGCTGCCTATTTGTTGAAACAGCAGTTAGACTAATCTAACCAAAGATAAAAAAGTCAAGCTTACCAAGATCATGCCGATTAAAGAGATAATCGCGGCGATTGCAATTCTGTTTGTGTTTGCATGGATGCTGCATCGTGCCGGTGCCGAAACATTTTTGCAGGGCTTTGCCTTATCATGCGCTTTGGCGTTTGCCCTGTTTGCCTGGGATACCTTCTTCCTGGATTGGGTGCTGTTTCCGAATATTCGCCGCATCCATAACAAGGAATACCATCAGAAGTGGTTCCATGTAAAGGCGTGTTTGCCGATGATTCCGATTTTCGCAGCCTTGTGCTGCCTTAGTTCCCCGGTGATGCTCTGGCTTTGGTAACAAGCGAAAGAAAAGCCTCGAAGGATGAGCCATTCCTTCGGGGCATTGTTTTTTTAATCCTGCTTCTGTTCCTTTTTGTCATCCTGCTTGCCGAAGGGCAGGCGATCCAGCAGCGTCGCGATGGGCAGCTTTTCCAGAATGTCCCGTCTGTCTTTCTGCGGCATGGAGCGACGCAGGGACTGATACAGCAGGCGTGCGGCCTGCATGGTCAGCGCGCGGGTTTCGGGATCCAGATCCATTACCGCCTTGAGGGCCGCCAGCTTTCGGTGCTCGCGCACATCGCGCACGGTTTCGGCCTGCGTAGCACTCAGGGCGGTGTACAGGCCGTTGATCACGCGGCCGCGATCCTCCGCCGGCATGGCAGCCACCCAATCCTTCATGGCGTGGTCCATCAGCTGGCTGGAGGCGCTGAGCTGCTGCAATTCCACAAACCCGCCGCGCTTGATTTCCCACAGATACACGTTGTGCTGGTAGATGCCCACGCTGCGGCTTTCCACAATGGTGAATGCTTCTTCATGCTCCAGCAGCATGCCCACCACCGAGGATTTCGGCAGATAGGTGCGTACCCGCGGCAGGATGCGGACAAAGCCCGTCTGGCTGATCACCTGCTGGGTAAAACCCGGACCGTCAAAATTGCGCACGCCGCGGATGCGCTTTTGTATTTCGGGGTCACAGAAGGCAGCGGCATATACCGCCAGATTGCCGCCCTTGCTGTGACCGCTCAGGTAAAGGCTGCCCTGCGTGCGCGCTGCCGCGGCGGTCAGATACCGCACCGCGTCCAGCTGCGCCGGCACAAAGGTGGAAAAGGACATGTTGAAGTCCTCCTTCCAGCCTACCAGCGTGCCGTCCGTACCGCGGAAGGCAACGGATGCGCTGCCGTCTGGCAGATGCAGCGTCAGCGCGGCAAACTGCTCCTGCCGCACGGGATCAAAGATGTTTTCATACCCGTCCAGCATGATATCGGCATAGCGCGGCGATTGCAGCAGCTGCGTCAAAAGCTGCTGATCCTCCTTGCCGCAGGCACGGGGTGCATCGGCCATGCACACGGTGTCCAGCACCCGCTGCGCGGCCTCAAAGAGGGAGATCCGCTCCTCGGCGATGCCGTCAAAGGGAACATAGCTGAGACGCGCGAAAATCAGTGCGTCCACGTCATTGAGCGGAACGGCATCCAGGGGCAGATCGCCCCGCCACGCAAGATAATCCAAAAGGTTTGCCATGCTGTTCCTCCCCGGCACTCTAACAGAATTTTGCACGTCATTATAACACGAAAATTGCGGACTTGCAAAGGATGGCATCTTGCCGATATAATAATCGCGGGCTGTTTATCTTCAATTGATATCCCGCCTGTACAATAGGCTGCGGAGGGATGCTTGCCCATGTTTAAGGTATTGGTAGTAGAGGATGACCGCGATCTGCGGCAGCTTTTTACGCGGGTTCTGCAGCGCAGCGGCTATGAAACGCTGGAAGCGGGGGATGGCCAGCAGGCACTGGAAGTGCTGGAGCGCGAGTTTGTGGATTTGATTATTTCGGATATCATGATGCCCGTGATGGACGGGTATGAGCTGGTGCGCTCCCTGCGCGAGGCGGATATGAACATGCCGGTGCTGATGATCACCGCCAAGGACGCCTTTGACGATATGCGGCGGGGCTTTTTGTCCGGCACCGATGATTATATGATCAAGCCCGTCAATGTAAATGAGATGGTGCTGCGCGTGGGGGCTCTGCTACGGCGCGCGCAGATGATATCCGAGCGCCGCGAGGTGCTGGGCGGCACGGTGCTGCAGTATGACGAAATGACCGTGTCCCGTGAGGGCGAAAGCATTACCCTGCCGCAAAAGGAATTTCAGCTTTTGTATAAGATGGCTGCCGCGCCGGGACGCATCTTTACCCGTCAGCAGATTATGGATGATATTTGGGGGCTGGATACCGAGACCGATCCGCATACGGTGGATGTGCACATCGGCCGCCTGCGCGACAGGTTCCGCGATAATCCGGATTTTGAAATCGTTACCATGCGCGGCATCGGCTACAAGGTGGTGAAAAAGGCGTGAGCGGCAAAAAGACCATGCGGCACGGGGACAACATGCGCCTCTACTTTATCGTGTGCGTTTTTGCCATTTTGTGCGTGACATCGGGCGTATCCGCCATGCTGACCATGCTGCTGGAGTGGCTGACCAACACGCACTTTACCGTGCCCACCATCGTGTGGATGGTGCTCTTCAGCGTGGTGCTGGGAGGCGGGCTCAGCGTGGTGATGAGCCGCTTTTTTCTGCGTCCCGTTACACGCTTGGGCCGGGCCATGGAGCGCGTGGCGGACGGGGATTTTACCGTCCGTCTGGATAATCCCGGGGCTTTGGGCGAAATGCGGGAATCCTATGCGCATTTCAACACCATGACCCGCGCGCTGGCTGCCACCGAAACGCTGCAGAGCGATTTTATCTCCAACGTCTCCCACGAATTCAAAACCCCCATCAACGCCATTGAAGGCTATGCCATGCTGATGCAGGATGCGGGGAATGATCCGGCTCTGCAGCGGGAATATGCCGATAAAATTCTGCTGAGCACCCGCCGACTGAGCGAGCTGGTAAACAACATTCTGCTTTTGTCCAAGGTGGACAACCAGACGCTGCCCGCTGAAAAAACCACCTACCGCCTGGATGAGCAGCTGCGCCGCGCCATCCTGCTGCTGGAGCGCAAATGGACGGAAAAGCAGATCGAGTGGGATGTAGACATGGAGGAAATCTCCTACACGGGCAATGAAAGCCTGCTGCTGCATGTATGGGTCAATCTGCTGGACAACGCCATCAAGTTTGACCCCGTCGGCGGCATGATTCGCCTGCAGCTTGCGGAAACGCCCGAAGGAATATCGGTATCGGTGACCGACAACGGCCCCGGCATCCCGCAAACGGAACAGAAGGCCATTTTTGAGCGATTCTATCAGGTGGACGGCTCCCACAAAAGCGAAGGCAACGGCCTGGGGTTGGCGCTGGCCGGGCGCATTGTTGCCATTTGCGGCGGCAAGATCACGGTGCAGAGCGAGCTTGGCGCGGGCAGCTGCTTTACGGTGAGCCTTCCGCGGGAATAACCGATTCGGAAAGGAATTTTGACAATGGGATTTTGGCGCTGTGCCCTGTATCTGGCTGCCATCGGCCTTATGTCTGCTGTGGCCGGGCTTTTTCCGCGCAGGTGGTTTCATGCGGACCGCTTTCCGTACCGTGCGTACGGCTGGGAAAAAAACGGCGAGATTTACGAAAAGCTGGGCGTCCACCGCTGGAAGGACAAGCTGCCCGACATCAGCCGCTTTTTGCCGTGGATGACCAAGAAACAGCTGCCCTCCGCCCCCTCCGCAGCCCAAGCGGAACGGCTGCTGCAGGAAACCTGCGTGGCAGAGCTGGTGCATTACATCCTGTCCCTGCTCACCTTTGCCTGCGCGGCCATCTGGCCGCGGTGGGGGCTTTTGCTGGCCGTTGCTTATATCCTTGTCGGACACCTTCCCTATATCATTATCCAGCGTTATAACCGCCCGCGCTTTGCCAGAATGCATGCGCTGCTTCAAATGCGCGAGGCGCGCAATGCCGCCCGAAGAAACGCCGATTCCTTGGCTTAAAAACTTGCGATCGCATTGTTGAAAAATACCCTCTATTGATTGACAGCATGCAGGGGGTATGATAGAATACCCATTGTGCCGGAAACGGCGCAGAATAAAGCGATTTGAAAGGGGGCTGTGGCATGTTCAAGTATCGGGTAATGGCATTGGTTGGGGCATATTCATGTGTCCGTTTCGGGAATGCCATGCATGCGCAGCCGCTTATAGCATACGCAAGTGTTTTTTAAATGCCTGTGCAAGAGCGTCTGCTGCCTATATGCATGCGGGCGCTCTTTTTCTGTGGTTTTTTAGGTGAAAGGACGGAGGACTTCCCATGAACAGACGAAGAATGCGTTTGATGGGCAAACTGGTGGCCAGAAACAAATGGCTTTTTCTCGGAGCATCGGTGTGCGTGCTCATCAGCGTGGTGATTGACTACCTGACACCCCTGGTGCTGGCCGAAACGCTGGACTATTATCTGAGCGGCGAGCCATCCACCATGCCGGCGTTTGTCAACCGCTGGGTGGACAGCCTGGGCGGGCCTTCCTTTATGGCGCACAACCTGTGGATTGTGGGCCTGGTGCTGGTCGGGCTGAATGTAGTGGGCGGCGCGTTCAACTTTTTTAAGGCGCGCTGGCAAAGCGAAGCAGGCGAAAACGTGGCGCTGTACCTGCGTGAGCAGCTATACAGCCACATTCAAAAGCTGCCCTTCAGCTATCACGTAAAGGCCGAAACGGGCGATCTGGTGCAGCGCTGCACCAGCGATGTGGACACCGTGCGCCGTTTCCTTGCCAGTCAGCTGCTGGCGGTTCTCTCCTCGGTGCTGATGATTGTGGTGGCGCTGGTTATGCTGTTTGGCAAAAACGTAAAGCTGGCGCTGATCAGCATGGTCATGGTGCCGGGCATCTTCTGCTTTGCCTTCCTGTTTTTCAAATGGGTTATCAAGGCCTTCGGCGAGGCGGACGAGTCGGAGGGCCGCCTGAGTGCCGTATTGCAGGAAAACCTGACGGGCGTGCGCGTGGTGCGTGCCTTTGGTCAGCAGCAGTACGAGGTGGATAAATTTACGGGCGTCAGCGCGGATTACAAAAAGAAATCCTTTAAAGTATCCGAGCTTTTGGCCGTTTACTGGGCAGGCAGCGATACCATGTGTATGATTCAAAGCGGCCTGACGCTGATTATGTGCGTGCTCTTTGCCGCACGCGGGGAAATCACCGTGGGTACCATGGTGGTGTTTACCAGCTATGTGGGCAAGCTGCTCTGGCCCATCCGCCAACTGGGACGCATCCTGTCGGATGCCGGAAAAAGCTTTGTGGCGGTGGAGCGCATGGATGAAATCCTGCGCACGCCTATCGAGCCAGAGGAGCCCGATGCCATCACGCCTTCCCTGCGCGGGGATATTGTGTTTGATCACGTAACCTTCGGCTATGACGGCGGACGGAATGTGCTGCAGGATATGTGCTTTACCATTCCGGCGGGCAAAACCGTTGCCATCCTGGGCGCTACGGGCAGCGGCAAAAGCAGCATCGTGCACCTGATGCAGCGTTTGTTTGAGCCGCAGATCGGCAAAATTACCATCGGCGGTGTGGATATTAAGCAGATTGACCGAAACTATCTGCGCTCGCACGTGGGCTTGGTGCTGCAGGAGCCCTTCCTGTACTCCAAAACCCTGCGCGACAATGTAGGCGTGGCCGTTTCCCATCCTTCTCAGGATATGATCCGCCGCGCCGCAATCGATGCCAGCGCGCTGACTTTTATTGAAGAAAGCGAAAACGGCTGGGATACGATTGTCGGGGAGCGCGGCGTCACGTTGTCCGGCGGACAAAAGCAGCGCATCGCCATCGCGCGCACGCTGATGAAGGATAATGATATCCTGATCTTTGATGATTCCCTCTCGGCTGTGGATACCGAAACCGATGCCGCCATCCGCCATGCCCTCAAAGAACACAGCCGCGACACCACCACCATCATCATCAGTCACCGCGTGGTAACCCTGTCTCAGGCCGATCTGATCCTGGTTGTGGAGGATGGACATATCATCCAGCAGGGTACGCATCAGCAGCTGATTCATCAGGACGGCCTCTACGCGCGCATTTTCAACATTCAGACTGCGCTGGAGGAAGAATTTGCCCGTCACAGCGCGCAGGAGGTGAAATAAACCATGCAGCAGACACAGGAAAAGGATTACACGCAAAAATTCAGCCTGTCCCTGTGGCGCAAAATCTTCCGCCACGCAAAGCAGTATTATCCGCATCTGGGGCTTCTGGCCGCTTCCATGGCCGTCAGCGCACTGTGCGATGTGCTCTTCCCCCTGCTTACCAGCTATGCCATTGACTATCTCATCCCCGGCACGGGGGCACAGGCGCCCAGCGGTGCCATGTCGCTGCTGGTGTACAACATGGTCAATGCGGCTGCCGGCATGTTCGGCGGCAGCACCATGGGCGGATTCATCTTTTTATACGCCGTGCTGGTCATCATTCAGGTGATTACCATCTTCTCCTTCCTGTACTTGGGCGGCGTGATTGAGGTAGGCGTATGCTACAACATCCGCCAGGAAGCCTTCCGCAAGCTGCAGGAACTGTCCTTTTCCTATTATGACCGCATGCCCGTCGGCTATCTGATGAGCCGCATGACCAGCGACATTCAGCGCCTGGCCGAGACCATCGGCTGGAGCCTGCTGGATCTGTTCTGGGGTGTGGTCATGCTGGTCATGTGCACCGTTACCATGCTGACCATCAACCTGAAGCTGGGGCTGGCCGTCATGCTGGTGCTGCCCCCGCTGGCGGTAATCAGCTTCTATTTCCAGCAGAAAATCCTCAAAAGCTGGCGTGCCGTCCGCAAAACCAACAGCCGCATTACCGGCTCCTTCAACGAGGGCATCATGGGCGCAAAGACCACCAAGACGCTGGTGCGCGAGGATGCCAACATGCAGGAGTTCGGCGAATTGACCCACGAGATGCGCCGCTCCTCTGTGCGCGCTGCCTCCCTGAATGCCCTGTATCTGCCCATCGTCATTTCCCTGGGTTCTTTGGCAACCGCCTATGCCCTGTGGCGCGGCGGCAATCTGGTGATGGTGGGTGCCATGTCCCTGGGCGTGGTGCAGGTATTTGTCAACTACACGGTTCAGTTCTTTGAGCCCGTGCGCAGCATTGCCGGCGTATTCAGCGAAATGCAGTCCGCGCAGGCTGCGGCTGAGCGCGTTATCACCCTGCTGGATACCCAGCCCGAAATTGTGGACAGCCCCGAAGTTGTGGAAAAATTCGGCGACAATTTCCATCCCAAACGCGAAAACTGGCCCGAGCTGCACGGCGATATTGATTTTGAGCACGTTAACTTCAAATATCGCGACGGCGAGCGCGTGCTGACGGATTTTAACCTGCACGTAAAGGCGGGCGAGACCATTGCGCTGGTAGGCCCGACAGGTGCGGGCAAGTCTACAGTGGTCAACCTGGTGTGCCGCTTCTATGAGCCGACAGACGGCCAAATCAAGATTGACGGCGTGGACTACCGCGAGCGCAGCCAGCTGTGGCTGCAATCCAACCTTGGCTATGTACTGCAGGAGCCGCGGCTGTTTTCGGGCACCATCCGGGATAACATCCGCTACTCCAAGCTGGATGCCACCGATGCGGAAATCCGCCGCGCGGCGCAGCTGGTTAACGCCGAATCCTTTATCCTGAAGATGGAAAAAGGCTATGATACCGATGTGGGCGAGGGCGGAAGCCGCCTGTCCACGGGTGAAAAGCAGCTGATTTCCTTTGCTCGTGCCATCCTGAGCAACCCGCGTATTTTTATCCTGGATGAAGCCACTTCCTCGGTGGATACCGAAACCGAAATGATGATTCAGCACGCCATCTCTCAGGTGCTGACGGGGCGTACATCCTTTATCATTGCCCATCGCCTGTCCACCGTGCGTTCGGCCGACCGTATCCTGGTCATCGAGGACGGCAAAATCAAGGAGCAGGGTACGCACCAGCAGCTGCTGCGCATGAAGGGCAGCTATTACAAGCTGTACATGAGCCAGTTTGAAGAGGAACGCGCGCAGGAAATCCTATCTCAAAAACCGGACAAACGGTAAAAACCTAACCCATAAAATAACAGCGTCCCTGTCATGCGGTTTCGTGTCTTAAAAGGACAGAAACGGCATGACAAGGACGTTGTTTGATGAAAAGAGAACAGATAAGCAAGGAAAAAGCGGCAGCCTGTATTAATGCGACAAAGTGCTGATTGTAAACTCATTGCGGTCTACGGGATAGTAGCTTGCCACATACTCCACACACCTGGCATTGATATCATAAATGTCGGACGTAATGGAAATAAACAGGTCGTTATCCTTGGCACCGAGCAATCGCCGCTCGCGTGCCGGCAGCTGAACGGCCGTCAGACGCTTTTGCGTGCGTGCGCGGATGATGCCGTTGATCTTGCATAAATGGCGCACCGAATTTTTTTCCATGTCGTAGCGCATCATGATTTTGCCTACGTCATACGGGAAATAGGAGGTAGTCAGCACGATCGGACCTTTGTCAAAATTGCCTCCCGCGTAGCGGAGACGGCAGAGCTTAATGACCTGTTCGCCTTGGGCAACCTGCAAATGCGCCGCAACCGGATCTTCTGCCGCAATAGGCCGAAACTCCAGTACCTCCGTTACGACGCTCATTCCGCGCTCACGGAGTTCTTCTGCAAAGCTCTCTATAAAAATCGACGTGTTATCGATGATTTTGGGTTGGGTAACAAATGTGCCAGTACCCTTTACGCGCTGCAGATGCCCATCCGCCACCAACACGGACAGCGCACGACGGATGGTGGTGCGGCTGACATCAAACTCCGCGCACAAGTCCACTTCACGTGACAGCTTATACCCAACGGGCCATGCAGCGGAATCGATCTTTTCCTTCATGTAATCCACAATTTCTTGATATCGTTTGGCCAATGATGTGTCTCCTTCTGCTTGATGGAACGCAGCCATTGTA
The DNA here is from genome assembly GCA_963624325.1 of bacterium. GTDB lineage: Bacteria > Bacillota > Clostridia > Christensenellales > Aristaeellaceae > SFMI01. The sequence goes on along the minus strand of CAVFPH010000026.1, from coordinate 1,722 downwards.
TCAGCTTTTTATATAGCTGTCAATATTTAGTATGCACTTTTGAATACATACAATTATATGATGAATTATTTTAGATACATACATTATTTATGTTTCTTTTCTATTGACATACATGCCAATTAATTGTATCTTATATCCCGTAAGCAGCATCATAATTGATGCTTTACGAGGAGTAAGTTATGTCGATACGCTCTAAAAATCAATCGGCGGACTTTGATGTGGTGGTTGTCGGAGGCGGCATGACGGGCGTCTGTGCGGCCAAGGCCTGTGCGCGTTTGGGCGTCAAAACGGCGTTGGTGCACGCTCGTCCTGTGCTTGGCGGCAATGCCAGCAGCGAAATCCGTGTGGGCGCTTGCGGCGCAACGGCCAATCATATCAAGCCGGATCTGGAAGAAACCGGCATTTTTCAGGAAATTCTGCTGGAAAACAAGCGTGTAAATTCCGATTATAATTTTTCTGTTTGGGATGCGGTGCTGTACAACAGCGTGCACAGCGAAAAGAACCTGACCGTTTATCTGAACACCGATATGTACGACTGCACGGTCCGGGATGGACGCATCACCGACATCACCTGCTATCAGGGCACTACTGAAATTCATTGGCATATTACCGGCCGCATCTTTATTGACTGCACCGGCAACTTTACTTTGGGCTTTATGGCCGGGGCAGATTATACCATTGGCCGCGAGGATAAAGCAGCTTACAATGAGCCGCATGCGCAGGATCAGGCTGATAATCAGCGCATGGGCAACACGTTGTTTTTCAAGGCTGTGCGACGCGACCATCCCGTCCCCTTTACGCCTCCGATCGAAGTGTATCATTTCACCGAGGAGCAGCTGCGCTTCCGCCATCACGGCAATGTGGGTTCGCTCTACAGTGTGGATCAGCATGAAACAGGCAGCGCCCTGCTGGATGAAACGCACAAGGTAGAGGGCGACAAGGCCATTGAGAAATACTGTCTGGAATACGGCTATTGGTGGATTGAAGTCCCCGGTCATCAGGATGATATCATCTCGGAATACGAAGATATCCGCGATGAAGTGCTCAAATGCGTGTACGGCATCTGGAACCACATCAAAAACGAGGGAGATCATGGTGCCGACAATTATGAACTTGCCTGGGTGGGCATGCTGCCCGGCATGCGCGAAAGCCGCCGCATGCAGGCCTTGTATATGCTCAATGAAAATGATGTGCTGAGCAACCGCGTATTCGATGATACAGTTGCTTATGGTGGGTGGCCGATGGACGTGCATGTGGGCGGCCTGTTTAATTTCGACAATCCGCCCAGCTTTATGTATGCCTTCCCCGGATGCTACACCATTCCTCTGCGCTCCTATATCTCGCGCAATGTTCCCAATCTCTTGGCCGGCGGCCGCGCGCTGGGCGCAAGCAAGCTGGCCATGTCCTCGGCGCGCGTCATTGCAACCTGTGCCGTAGGCGGGCAGGCCATGGGCACGGCGGCAGCCGTTGCCCTGCGTCACGGATGCGAGCTGAGCGATCTGCCCGCACGGTATATCCGTGAGGTGCAGCAGCAGCTTTTGCGGGACGATTGCTATTTGCCCGGTTTTGCCAATACGGATCCCCATGATCTTGCTCGCATCGCACAGATATCCGCCAGCAGCGAAACACCCGGCTGCGAAGCGGACAATCTGATAAGCGGTGTTACCCGCTCGGCGGATGGTCATGCCAATGCGTGGCAGTCAGATCCGTTTTCCGAGGGAC
>CAVFPH010000025.1:0-25260 GCA_963624325.1 bacterium | reverse complement strand
CTTCCTGAATATCGGTCCATGTTTTGCCGTCATACGCCTGCCAGATGATGGTGTAGGGCATGTTGGCATCGGTGATGGTGGCTGCAAGCTCCACCTTATCGCCGTAGTAAAGTTCATTGCTGTCGTAGCTGTCCGCAAGGGAAACCTTGACAGTGGCGACAAACTCCGGATCGTCTGCATGAGCAACAATCCCGCTGCCGCAGAGGCAAGCAGCCGACGCAAAGGCCAGCAGAGCAGCCAGCATAATGGCTAAAGACTTTTTCATGACAGATACCCCCTACATAACTAATGCTTGTGCATATCCATACCTATTCCAGCGTACGGATTCATTATAGCCAGCATTGGTTACGTGGACGGTTACATCTGTCAGGTCATATCCCTGTTGACGTCAGAAATTGTTAACTCTTTTTTACAATTTGCTTACAAGGTGTTTCATCACTGCTGAGCGGGCCGACACGATAATTGAAGGCAATGGTGGAATTTGGATATTTTCGGTAGAAAACGCGCTTGATGCGCTCCATTACCAGATTGCCGGTAGCATAGTTGACCGTGGGCAGGAGCAAAGCGATGATGGTGGGTGAAACGTGGGTGATGGTATCCCCCTTTCGAAGGTTGGTACGCAGGATTTCAAGCAATCCGTTGACGATATTGTTTTGCTTGATGCTGCTGATATTGGGATCATCCGGATTGCCGACCATGATAATCGCCAGGAACATGGTGGAACCGAGACGTTCCAGATTGCGCATTTGCAGGTTGTAGATTTCCTTGAACACGGCGTATTCGCAAATAAATGCTCCGCGCTGCTCGCCGCTTTCCATCAGCTCCCGCCGGATGGAATCCAGATTGAAATCAAGCGTTTTTCCTGCGTGGACGATTTGCTTGTAAAATTCCTGCATATCGTCGCTTGGCTGGATGCCCAGATAGCGGTAATTCAGGTGCATCACGTGCTTGTACTGGATCAGGGCATCACTGCTGCGGTTGGTCTTGATCAGGGCCGTCATAAGCTCCATATGCAGGCGATCATCAAACTGATCCACATCCAGCGCAGCACGGCAGACGGCAGCAACCTCTTCGTAGTTTTCATCGTTTTTGAGCATTTCGATGTAGGCATAGACGGCGGACATATACTTGTTATGCAGGGCTGTGCCGCGCGCCAAGGCCCATTCGCACTGCTCATTGGAAAAGAGCAGATCACCGCGGTAGAGCTGAAGAAGCTCCGCATACCATGCGCGCTGCTGGAAAGGCGTGGCATCGGGCAGGTTCAGCTTGTTGAAAAGCTCCTCGATTTCATAGACATCGATTGTCATATTCGGCAAGCTTTGCCAATGGTAGGCGCCGCGGTCCGCCACAATGCATCCGCCCATGCCGGGGTAAATTTGATTTAATATGATGCGCAGGCGGCTGACAAGCGTCTTTAGTGCATTTTCGGGGTTGGCGCTGTTGTCATCAGCCCAAAGTGCCCCCAAAATACGGTAATTGGGCACGGGCTGACCGCCATTAAGAATCAGATATTGGATCAAGGCCGCACCTTTGCGTGATTTGTTCAGGAGCTGATCCGCCTTTTGCTTATCGACGTAAATGGTAAAAGCATTCATCAGCTGAATGCGGATGGGTGTATCCACCGATGCAGCACCTCCGTTTTCATTCTCAGCATTTTTCGTGTTTGCGCGTGCCGATCAGGATTTTCGTGCTTCTCGGCGCACGCAAAAAAATGTTTGTGGAAAACAGTTACATTTTAACATAAACGAAGGAAAATGGCAACGAATACGCCGTGAAAGCGGAATGAATGTTGGCTTATTTTGGCTTTTGCATGTTCGCAATTTGGCCATTTTTGATAATTGCAAATGGAATGTTTATTTTTTATAAGAAAAAAGTAACAATTCGGCGTATCTTTTGTTCTGTTCAGAAAGCGATGGCTGTCCATTGGGAAGCGGATTGATATGCAGTGTGAAATTCGATGCGCGAGCTCTCGACTGAAAGGCAACATTCCATACCGTGTTTTATTAAAAAGATACCGCGTTCGATTATTGTCGGAAATAATTAAGACTTCATTTTTGTTTGTCTTTATGTTACAATGAGTTGCATTTTTTGACTGCAAAGGAGGCCCTGACAATGAGGCAAAAAATTGCCGCGTTCGCAGCACACTGATGATCATCATGCTGATTTTAGCCGTTGCATGCGGGACAACCATCAGTTCCGTAAAGGTAAACTATGATTTGATTTCCTACTTAGACGATGACACCGCCGCAATGCGCGGGCTTGCCATCATGAACAGCGAATTTTCAGGTGTGACCGGCATTTCCGTCGCTTTAAAGAACGGCAGCGACGAGGATGCCGCGCAAGCTGTTGCTTGGATTTCCGAATTGGATGGTGTGATGCTTGCGAGCCACGATTCCGAAAGCGGCACAAAGGAATACAATGGTGATATGTATCTGCTGATTCGGGTAATTGCCAATGAAGAAGCCTCCGATTCGGTGTACGACGCACTTGAAGAAAAACTGAAGGATACGCCGCACTTGATCAGCGGCGGGCCAAAGGATGATCGGCTGCTGCGAAAAAGCATCGGCGATGAGATGCCCATCGTCATGGCTGTTTCCTGTGCGATTGTCCTTATTGTGCTGCTTGCCATGTCGCGTTCCTGGCTGGAGCCCTTTATTTTCTTCTTGATTATTGCCGTATCCATCCTGCTCAATATGGGCACAAACTGGATCTTCCCCAGCATCTCTTTTGTCACCTTTGCGGTTGCCGCAATTTTGCAGCTGGCACTTGCTATGGATTATTCCATCATGCTGATTAATGCGTTTGAGCGGCTTCACCGGCAGGGAATCCCACCTGTTCAAGCTATGACGCAAGCATTGGCCGATTCCTTTATGCCCATTGCTTCCAGTGCGCTCACCACGGTGGCCGGCATGCTGGCGTTGGTATTTATGAGCTTTACGATTGGCTTTGATATCGGTATTGTGCTTGCCAAAGGAATCGTGCTGAGCATGCTGACCGTGTTTTTGCTGATGCCGGGCGTCTTGGTTACCTGCTCTCCGCTCATTGACAAAACGGCCCACAAGCCGCTTCACATCAGCGGAAAGTTCATTGCCCGAGGAGCCCGCGGATTTGTGCCGATTTTGCTGATCGTCTTCATCGTTGCCGGTACTGTTTTACAGTTTGAAAATACCTATACCTACACTGTACGTGATATGGATGCCGATTCTCAGCTGATTTCCGATCTGTTCGGTCAAAACAACCAGATTGTCCTCCTCTTTCCCACCGATACTACTGATGAGGGATATCAACGGCAGCGTGATATGCTTGCCGAAATGGCGGCAATTGCATTCGACGGAAATCCCATTGTGAACAGTGCGCAGGCAATGGTTACTACCGGATCGCAGGCATTGGAGTATTATGATGCAAGCAAGGCTGCTGAATTGCTTGGATACTCCGAGCAGCAGGTACAGCTTGTTTTTGATATGCTGGGAATAGACGGCAGCATACGTGCCGACGAGCTGATTGAGCGTTTGTCCGCCACTGCAAAACGGCTTTCATTTTTGATTCCGCAATCTGCCATGGAGCAGCTCAATCAGGCGAAGACGCTTCTTGATACGGCAAATTCCACCTTTAACGGAGAGCATTATGCCCGCGCGCTGCTGTCGCTGAACATCGCTTTTTCAAGCCCCTATGCACATGAGGCCGTACAGCAGATCGAAAGCATCTTGTCCAAATATTATGGGGATGATGGTGCGCTCTCCGGCATGCTTGTTGCCATGGATGATATTGCCACATCTTTTTCCGGTGATATGGCCCGTGTCAGCTTAATTACAATCGCGCTGGTTTTCCTGATTGTCATGATTTCTTTCCACTCGCTGGTCATTCCGGCCATGCTTGTCTGTCTGATTCAAGGTGCCGTGTACATCAACATGGCTTTCTCCGGTTTGGTAGATGGTTCGGTATTCTTTATGTGCTACCTGATTTGCGTGGCGCTGCAGATGGGAGCAACCATTGATTACGGTATCCTGCTTACCAGTCATTATCTTGAATGCCGCCGCACGCTATCCCCGCGGGAAGCAATTGCCAAAGCTATGGAGATGTCCTTACAGACCATTTTGACGTCCGGTCTTGCGCTGATTACGGCCGGTTTTGCCGTCGGAATTATCAGCACGGTTTTCTATATTTCCTCTATCGGAACCATGCTGGCCAGAGGCGCAGTGGTATCTGTCCTGCTGATTCTGTTCCTGCTTCCGCAGCTTTTAATCTGGCTGGACCGTCTGATTGTAAAGAAAGGTACGCAGAATACGGAACTTTCTTATAAGTCATCCGTCCAATAAGTGCAGGTCAGAAAGCTGACCGCAGCATATTTGTCGGAGGTTTCGCCGTGATTTCAAAGATTTTGTCTATTTTCTTGGCTTTTCTTGCAGTAATATTCGGAGCTTCTGTCCCGAATGCCATCAGCAGCACCAACATACAGGTTCAGCATGGCTGCGTATTGGAAATAACGTCCGAGGAAAGTTTTCTGCTGTTAAATCAGGATCAGCAAACAATTCAGGTCAATACAGACAAAAGTACTATCTTTGACTTGGCTACTTCTCTTCACGCTGGGCAGTATGTGGTAATCGATTATGACGGCAAAATGACCCGCTCCAATCCGCCACAGCTATTTGCCAAGCGCATATATGGTGCCGATGTAAGCGGGATTGTAACGGCCGTAAACGGACACGAAATCACGCTGGTCGATGACAGCACTCAGCAAGAACGCATCATACATATTCCTGAGGATCTTTCAATGCCGGTAGCAGATGAACACATTACAGTCCATTATGACGGTACGATTGCACTATCCCTCCCTGCGCAGCTTTCCGCCCTCGGCTGGGATGCAATTGCGGATTATCCGGCGCGTGCAGAGTAAAAAAGGACGCAAAAAGCGGGATGAGCAGACTCTCACCCCGACTTTTTTCATTTAGTTTCCGTGCATTACGGTAGATTTTGCAGCATCCACCCAACTTGTTCTGCAATTTGTGCATCCGCCGATGTCAGTTTTGCGCACTCAAGTGTCTTTCGATCCGCCCAAAGGATTTGATCATGCACGCGCAGCTGCATTTCTCCATCCTGCCAGTCAAAAACATAAGCGCAAAGCGCAATCTTCAAGTCAAGTTCCGGGTAAGTACATATGCTGTCACTGATGTGTGCACCTGTGCGGCCGAAAATCCCGAACTCCTCCTGCATTTCGCGTTCCAGGCACGCTTCGTCTGTTTCACCCATTTCAACCTTGCCGCCCGGAAATTCCCAATATCCGGCATGCTTTTGCCCCGCAGCACGTCGCGCAAGCAAAACTTTTCCTCCGCGGAAAATCGCAGCACAAATCACGCGTTTTGTGTTCATGGTTCTTTGCCCGTTGCATTGATTCCATCAGGATGGTGTTCCGCCCCGGCAGGCACGATAAAGCGGATACCAGCGGGAATGTTTTCAATTTCGTAATGTGGTCCGCTGGTAATTTCGCCATCCAAGCACATCAAAAAGTTCGGATTGGCGTCAATCGTAACCTTTTTCCCGCGGCGATAATGGATGCAGTCCTTCAACTCCGGATTATCCAAGTGTTCCCCCCGCTGATAGCAACCGATCAGCTTGGCAAAGCGGAAGCGTGAAATGGGCGTTACCACGCATACTTCAATTTCGCCATCCGATACATCAGCCCGCGGGGCGCAGCGGAACGAGCCGCCTACATAATCACCATTCGCCAACGTGCAAAGCAAAATGTTGCCGCCAATCATCTTTTCGCCATCTACAGTAATCGAGCAGCGATGCCGGACACCATCAATCAGCGTTAGAACAATCGCACCATAGTAAGCGCGATGACCATGCAGAATCGGCACATGCCTGAATTTGATCATCCGCGCAGCCGTTTTGGCATCAAAGCCCATGTTCACCACGTTTATGGCATAGCGATCATTTACGCGAATCAAATCCACAGGATGGTCTTCTCCGCGCATCAGCGCGCCTAAATCGGTGAAACGCCGGCGTCCACCGAAAAACTTGACAAAATCATTGCCGCTTCCGCACGGATAGCAGCCGACAGCAGCATGTTCAAAGCCGAAAGCACCATTGACAACTTCATTCAGCGTGCCATCGCCGCCGCAGGCGTAAAAGCGCAGCGGATTGCTGTCTTTCAGGCACTGTTCACGGACATATTTTGTAGCGTCACCCGGTGCGGTGGTAACATATACCTCATAAGGCTCTGGAGTTTGCAAATCTGCAAGTGCTTTTTGAATCGACTCGGTCGCATTCTGAGGACCGGAATGAGGATTGACGATGAAGATATGCCGCATAAAGCGACCTCCCTCTGCCGCATAAAAAACGGTTGATTTGTATGGCGGCATCGGGTACAATAGAAGTGGTGCCGCACCGCATGAAGTGCATACACCACATTATACGTGCTTTTTCGGCACATTGTCAAGGAGGAACTATGGGAAAAGCAAAGCAAAAGAAAGTCAACCCCTATGCAAAGCAGCCTGTAAAAAAGACAAACTGGGTGCTGCTCGCAATTATTGCCGTGCTGGTAGCTGCATTGATAATTACGGGTGTAATATTGCTTAACAATGGAAATGAAAATACAGCAGAAAAAAGCGACAGCGGCCTTTTGAGCGGCACCTATTATGTACAAATCGATGTAAAAGATTACGGTACCATTACGGCTGAGCTCTATGCAGATATCGCTCCCATTACCGTCACCAATTTTGTCAAGCTCGTCAACCAGGGATTCTATGATGGACTGACCTTCCACCGCATCATATCGGGCTTTATGATTCAGGGCGGTGATCCGCTCGGCAACGGTACCGGCGGCTCCGACGAAAAAATCAAGGGCGAATTTTCTGCAAATGGTGTAGAAAACGCATTGAAGCATACCCGCGGTGTGCTTTCCATGGCGCGTTCGAGCGCTTACAACAGCGCCAGCAGCCAGTTTTTCATCATGCATGAGGATGCAACTTCGCTGGATGGTCAATATGCAGCCTTCGGCAAGGTAATAAGCGGCATGGAAGTTGTGGATGCGATATGTGAAAATACGCCCGTAACCGACAGCAACGGAACTGTGAAAAAAGAAAACCAGCCGGTGATTACCAGCATCCGCATGATCGATCAGCCGCATTAATCGCCTTTTATGTACCTTGACGCGCAGCAAAGCCCCACCCCTTCAAATGAAAGGATGGGGCTGTTTTCTGCCTTGATTTTACCCGATCAGGCTACGAATCTTGCGTGCGTAGATGCGCTGGACAATCTCCAGCCGTCCCATGCCGGTCAGGTGGCAGTCCACCGTAAAGGCAGCTTTTTCCAGCTGCGACTTCCAACTGTCCATCTCCTTCCCCGCCATATCGCGCAGGGTATGGCTGCCCACCGACATCAGCAGCGGCTCCAGCGTAATGCGGCGCTCGGGCTGAGTAAGCAGCTTTGGCATCAGCGTTGTCAAATTATCTGTTCCGGATAAGCAGGCTAAGTAGACGTGATCGGGAAGACGCCGGCGCAGCCGCTCATAGGCGGGGTTTCCGTTGGTCGGATGGCCATGCCCCATCAGCAGCAGCGGTGTACCGCAAGCACGCTGCACATCCCCGTAATAGACGGAAAGCGCGTTCAGATCCTCCTCTTCGGTTAGAAGCGGAGAAACGACAGGCAGACCATCCGCAGCAGCCAGCAGACCCTCATATTCCTCACCAGGCGATATCAGCAGCGTCGCCAGTGCAATACGCTCTGCGCCCTCCGCACGTGCCTGTGCGACAGCCTCAGCGGGCGCCGGAATTTTCTCGCCACGCTTAATTAAAAGTGACCTCACGCGCGCAGAGGTAAAAGCACGGCGAAGCTGCCAGTTTGGCAAAGCCCGCAGCATCGCTTTTTCAATTTTGCCCACATCCGCGTCCAAGGTTGCATGATCCAGCGCGCCATAGGACACAGAAATCAATACATTTTTGTTTTCCATCGTTAATTCTCAAAGTCAATTTCAGGATAGAGAAGCTTCGCCAGCGTTACATAAGCTTCTGCAAAGCGGCTATTGGGTTTGTAATGAAACAGATGGGTATCCAGAAAGTACACCTTATCTTCCTTGACCGCACGTAGGGACTGCCACACAGGGTTGCTGCCATACACACGCTCCAGCTGGGCCGCGTCGTCCTCCTCACTCGCGTGGCACTGCACCACAATCATGTCCGGATCCGCTGCAAACACGGATTCCATATTGATATCGATGCGTTCCGCGCCCGATGCGTTATCCGCGTCCGAAATGTTGACAGCCTGCATCTCGGAAATCATACCGCCCAACACGGTATTGGATGTATTGGCGGTAATGTTATCCTTGGTAGCCGAGAACATGGCAAACACCTTGGGCGCGTTTTCAGGATTTTCCGGGATGCGGCATAGGGTATCCACCACCTTGTCCAGGGCGGGCATGGCTATGGTATCCCACAGATCGGGCTGACCATTCAGGTTACAAAACACCTTGAACCACTTCAAGTAATCCGAGAAATCGTTATAGCTCATAGCCACAACAGGGATCTCCGCCGCCTGTGCGGGAGCGGAGATGGTCTTGTAGCCGCTCATGGCGGTGCTGCATACAATCAGGTCGGGTTGGAAAGCGATGATGTTTTCGGTGTTCCAGTTTTTGCCTGCGGAGGACTCGGCCAGCACAGTCACGCCTTCATCCTGCGTCACGTCGCGGCCAATATAGAGCTTGTACAGTTCGATGGAGGAACTGCCACCGATCACGCCGTCAGCCTTGCCGCCTGCCTCATACCACAGGGTAACAAAGCTGCCGTACAATACAGCCGTTTTTCCGGGGTTTTTCGCAATTTCAAGGGGTGTTTCGGAGGCCGCGTCGGTAAAGATTACACTGCTATCGGTGACAACAACCGCATCGGCCTTTTCAAGAAATTTGGCTCGGATGGCCGCAGCGCGGTCCGAATCCTCACCTTCCGCTACAGCGGGCAACGCAGCGCACAGCAAGCACAGCGCCATCAGCAGAGAAAAGAGTTTTTTCATTGAGTAATTTCCTCCTGTTTACATTTTTGTATCTGTAGGACTTTCGCCCGCAGTACCGTTCAGAATGCGCACGGGGATAAAATAGGGGCAATTGCGGATTGCGTCATGGGCAACATCGGCCTCGATGCGAAATACCGACCGCAGGGTTTCCGCCGTAAGAACCTTTTCTGGTGTTCCACCAGCGTACAGGCCACCATCTTTGATAACATACAGATAATCGGAGTAACGCGCGGCCATGTTAAGATCATGTAGTACCATCACAATGGTCATGCCCATTGCCTGTTTCAATCTGCGCACCAGCTCCAACACTTCCATCTGATAGCTGATATCCAAATAGGTAGTTGGCTCGTCGAGAATGAGAATGTCGGGCTGCTGACAAACCGTCATGGCAATCCACGCCCGCTGGCGCTCGCCGCCTGAGAGCGTGCGCAGGGCACGTCGCTGCAGATTTTCAAGCCCTGTCAGTCGCAGGGTTTCATCAATGACCCTGCCGTCTTCGGCGTTAAGCCCGCGCCCCATTTTCATATAGGGATAACGGCCATAGGATACCAGCGTGCGCACATCGATATCGGGTGGTGAGGTGTGCACTTGAGCAAGATAAGCAATATGCCGTGCCAGTGTCTTTGGCGCGTACGCGTCCAGCGGCAGACTCTCATAGAGCACACGCCCCGCGCGAGGGGTAACGGCCTTGGATACCGTCTTTAGCAAGCTTGATTTTCCGCAGCCATTCTGACCGATAATGGTAGTAATCTCGCCTTTTGGAATATCCAGCGTCACATGCTCAAGCACTGTTTTTGTTCGAAAGGCGATGGTGATATCCTCAAAGCCAAAATACATTACGTTTCCCCTCCAGTCTCGCGTGTGCGCAGCAGATACAGGAAAAACGGCGCGCCGATAAAGGACAGGATGATGCTGACGGGAATTTCGCCCGGCGGCATGATGACACGGCCAATCGTATCGCAGGCCACCACCAGCGCAAAGCCCAGGAAAGCAGAAGCCGGGAACAAGTATTTATAATCCGAGCCTACCAGCATCCGCGCGATGTGCGGCACCACAAGTCCGACAAAGCTGATCAACCCCGCTACCGAAATCGCAGCTCCTGAAAGCAGCGAGGATACGGCAATCAGGAAAAAGCGGAATCGCTCGGTGCGCAGCCCAAGGGAGTTTGCTGTTTCATCACCCAGCATCAGGATGTTCATCTTGGCTGGGAGCAGAAAGCACAGCAGCACTCCACACAGCGCATAAGGCGTAATCATGCCAAAATGCGACCATCCCGTGCCGTTCAGCCCGCCTACCAGGAAGCTGGACGCATTGCCCAGTGAATCAGCGAAGAACGTCTTGATCATATCATTGAACGCACCAAACAGTGCCGACACCGCCATGCCGGAAAGGATCATCTTAACCGGGCTGACACCCTTCTGATAGGCCAAGGCGTATATCAGCATCGTGGTCGCAAATGCGCCAGCAATAGAACCAATGGGCAGCATGTGAGAAAATTCAGGGAAGGCTACTAAGGTGATATAGCCGATAAAGCTCGCACCGCCCGTCACGCCGATTGTGGAAGGCGATGCCATGGTATTGCGCATGACACCCTGCAAAATGCAGCCGGACAGCGACAGGCACACACCTACTAGGCCGCCGCACAGGATACGTGGAAAGCGCAGATGCCAGATCAGAAGGCGCGATGTGCTGTCATCATTCACAAATAGACCACGCACAATTTCGCGCAGGGAAAAGTGAATGGTGCCGATACCCACGCAAACCAGGGATGTCGCAACGCACAGCACGCCAAGGAAGACAATCAGCGCAACACGGAAACGATGATGTGATGCAGTGTTCATAGTTTTTGCAAGAATACCTTCATTTCTTCCTGAAGCTGCGCCAGTTCTCGCGCATCGGGATGCCCCAGCGATTCCTTTTGCTTTTCATAGCGTTCCAGGCTCAAATGCCCTTTTTCGCCCTCTGGAATGTGTAAGCGTCGAGCCGTGCGGTTCAAATCTATGCTGCCGCGGCAGAGGTAGTGACCGATCAGCTGATTGTTTTCGCGCACAAGATTTTCCACATTCTCGCAAACCTTTTGAGCATGGGCAGAATCACGCGCTGCGCCAAGCGTTCCGATGATGATGATTTTCTTTCCCCGCATGCGATGAATCAGGTCAATCGTATCATCATCCGTCGTACCATGGTTGCACCAGTATGACAGCACAAAAGTATCGAAAAGATCAATCATTTCCTGATTGACATAACGAATGTTATAAGGACCAACGTGATCGGGTGTTACTGCGGCGGCTGCCTCAGCCATGCGAAAAGCATTGCCGGTAATGGTGGAAAACACAATGGCGATTTTATTCATGAGCAGATTATCCTTTCTTTCTTTGGTTAGATGTATCTAACTGCAATCGATTAAGAAAACCGCCGTGGCGGTTAAATACATCTAACATCTATAGACTACCATGTTTTTCCCACTTTGTCAACCCAAAATAAGCCACCAGATTTCACATAAAAAACCCGTCACTGAACAAGCAGCGGCGGGCTTATCACAAAATAAAAATCACTTTTTGCGGCGCAGATAGGCAGGTACGCCTAAATCATCCTTATCGCTTGCGGCTTGCTGTTCCTGAATAGGAGCAGCGGCTGCGGGGGCTTGATACGGCGTATAGGACTGCTGCTGTACATTTTGCTGGGGTGCAGTAAAAGCAGGGGCAGTATATGCCGTGCTCGTAGAAGGCACAGCTGCAGTCGGGCGCTGCGTCCCCATCGGACGCATGCCGGGTGCAAACGAATCCGCATCGTATGTATTCAAAGGGGCAGGTGCATCCTCGGTCACGGGCTCGGAAGGCACGCGATTCTCATAGGGATTCATCGCGGCACTTGCAACGCCATAGGGGCCGCTTGCAATGCGTGTTCCCGAGCGTTTGCCCTTAGGATCACGTGTCGGGAAAGGCGTTTTTTCAAACCCGGTTGCAATTACGGTGATGCGTACTTCATCGCCGAGCTCTTCATCGATATTTGCACCGAAGATGATGTTCGCCTCGCTGTCGGCAGCCTGCATGACCAGGTTGGCGGCCTCGTTGACATCCATAAGGTTCATATCCTTGCCGCCGGAAACATTGATCAGGACAGAGCGGGCACCATCAATCTTGGTTTCAAGCAGCGGGCTGGAAATGGCTTCCTTAGCGGCATTGACCATGCCGTTTTCGCCGCTTCCGGTACCGATTCCCATATGAGCCATGCCGCCGGACTCCATCACGGTGCGCACATCGGCGAAATCCAGATTGATAACGGCAGGCACGGCGATCAGATCGGAAATGCCCTGAATACCCTGGCGAAGGACATCGTCGGCCTTACGGAAGGCCTCTAACATCGTTGTCCCTTTGCTCACGACCTGCAGGAGGCGATCATTGGGGATTACCACCAGCGTGTCAACGCTTTGCTTCAGCTCGTTAATGCCCATTTCGGCATTCTTCATCCGCTGTTTTCCTTCGAAAAGGAAAGGCTTCGTCACAACCGCAATCGTCAGGCAGCCAAGTTCGCGGGCAATTTCCGCAACAATCGGGGCTGCACCGGTGCCGGTTCCGCCGCCCATGCCTGCCGTGACAAACACCAGATCGGAGCCTTTCAGTGCTCCGGCAATTTCCTCACGGCTTTCCTCGGCAGCACGGCGACCGATATCGGGCACTGCACCTGCGCCAAGCCCTTTGGTCAGCTTTTCGCCGATCTGAATCTTCGTATCGGCCTTGCTGAGGCCAAGCGCCTGACGATCGGTGTTAACAGCGATAAAATTCACGCCGCGCAGTCCGGCATCTACCATGCGGTTCACGGCATTGTTGCCGCCGCCGCCGCAGCCGACAACTTTAATCGATGCAAAGCCCTGGTTCGGCTGTTCCATTTGGAGTTCCATAAGTATACCCTCCGATAGTTGATAATGGCTTCGGCTTATAATCAGCCGCCGAAAAGGCTATTGAAGAAGCCGCGAACCCCGCGGTTGGCATTGGTATTAATCAAGGTGTCAATCATCAAATCCAGCAGTCCGAGCACGCTGGTATATACGGGGCTGGACAGCTTGCCGGTTTTGCGCGGAAGCTCACGAACAGGACGATCCAGCTTGGCGCTTAAATAATCACGTCCGCCGCGGTTGATGGCCAAGCCGCCGCCCGTCAGATAAGCAACGGACCAGTTGCCCAGGCGCACACCGCTGCCCTTGACGGCATCGTGGATTGCCTCTGCGATTTCATCCACACGGGGCTCCAGTACATCGGCAACTTCCTGCCGCGTAAATGACTTGTTTACGCCGTCACGATCCGGAGCATCGTATTTGTCATCCCCCGCCGCAACGCCGAAAACGTAGGCTCTTTTGATTTGCTCCGCAGAGGAAAGCGGTACCTCAAGGCCATAGGCCAGATCCGCCGCGATGTCACCGCCGCCCATGGGGATGACCTTGTGGAAAATCACCGCATCCCCCTCAACGGCCATCACCTCGGTATTCAGATATCCCATATCAATCAGCAAAGCAGTACGGTCGCGCTCCTCATCGGGGATAAAGAGCATGGCCTGCCCCACCGGCGTAGAGAAGAAGCTGTTGACGGTGATGTTCAGTGCACGGAAGCGTTCACTGACATCATCCAGGAAAAACTGATCCGCCACAACAAAGGAAACCAAAGCGCGCAGAGAGCTTCCGCGCATGCCCATCGGTTCCAGTGTTTTTTTGCCTTCGTCCACCATGAACCATGCCGGGCTACGGTGCACCACAACGCCCTGCACCTGTCCGAGTTCTTCATTTGCACGGCGAAACAGATCCTCGATATTGCGAACCGTCACATGCGGGTCGGCACCCTGAAGATCAATCTTGGTCTCGATAGCATACACGCGGGAAAATTCCCCCGGAACGCCGATGCTGACCTCACGAATCCGCGTGTGTGACTGTGATTCCGCCTCATGCACCGCATTGGAAATTGCTTCATTCAAAGCATTAGGCTCATTCCACTGCCCATCCGCAAATCCGGAATAAGCAGAAAAACCCGCCCCGATAATATCGCAGCGCTGGCGGCCGCTGGTTTCTGCCACAAGGGCAACAATCTTGCTGGTGCCGAAATCAATGGCCGTTACGGTGTTCTTCATTACAACCCTCATCCTCCGTCCGTTGCAGCGCTCACTTCTGCTGCGTAAGCGCACGGCAAACCGCCGAATGCACCCATGTCATTAGGATAATTAATTGTAACCTTTTTGTGACAGTTTTTCAAGTAGGTATTTCATAATTCTTTACAAATATTCACGATTATTTCACTGTCAGGACAGATTCTGCCGTTTATTCTGTCCTTTGCACATAAATTTGCGTTCAAAGGGCTTCGGCAATATATGCCTGAAGCCCTTTGGCAGATTGTTTTTTATGAGCCGTCTGTCTTTATCAGGCAATTTCGACCAGCTTAAGCAGCAGTTTCAGGGCGCCTTCCATATCACGCATGTCGATGGTTTCAGCCGGAGAATGGACATAGCGGCAGGGAATGGACAATGTGCCGGTAGGCACGCCCGCGCGGGAACGCTGAATGGAGCCGCCGTCCGTACCTCCAAATGGTAAAACCTCTCGCTGTGCGTCGATTCCCGCTTCTTGGGCAGCCCGCAGCATCAGATCACGCACAGCAGGTGTAGCAATCATATTGCTGTCGATAAACTTCACAGCTGGGCCTTTTCCGAGCTTTACGGAAGGAAGCATGACTTCGGGCGTATCCCCCCATGCGGTAACATCCAGCGCAATTCCCATATCCGGGCGCACACTGTAGGCGGCGGTTACGGCACCGCGGCACCCCACTTCTTCCTGCGTGCTGAAAACGGCAACGACGGTGTTCGGCGTTTCATCCAGGTACATCAGCATTTCGCACAGCAGTGCGCAGGCACAGCGGTCATCCATTGCAGGAGAGGCCACACGGTTTTCGCCCAGTTCAAAGAAATCGGGGGCGTAAACTGCCATGTCGCCGATTGATACGCTGCGCTCGGCATCTGCACGGTCTTCAGCGCCGATATCAATGAACATATACTTCATGGCGGGGGCCTCGCCCTTCAGCGGCTGGCAGTACAGCACGCCCTCGACACCATTTTCAAACACGACATGGCGGGCATTTGAAATAACGGGATTGATGCCGCCGACGTTGTGAACACGCAAAAAACCGTTTTCATCGATGTCGGTTACCACAAATCCGATATGGTCCATGTGGGCGGAAAACATAATGCGTTTGCCCTTGTCATCTGTCCCAAGCTTTTCGACAATCAGGTTGCCCATTGCATCCACACGCATGCTATCCACATGGGCAGCAATCAAGCCCTTCACAGTTTCGGCAACGGTATGTTCATTACCGCTCGGACCATAGGCGGAAAGCAGCGTTTTCAGTGTTTCTCTAAGCATGTTAATTTCCTCCTTGTCGTCAGACATGCATTAAAAAGGCGCGTACGAGCGCATACTGAGATTGAATGTCCTCTAAATAAGCAACGGATGCACCGCTGTGAATATAGCGGCAGGGAACCGAGAGCACGCAAGTTTGGCAGCCTGCGGCAGCGCGCTGATATGCGCCGGCATCATTGCCGCCCGTGATTCCGCGCTTAATTTGATGGGGAATATGCTCCTGTTCTGCCAGGCGGACAACTTCCTTGAAAAGTTTTCTTTGCCCGATGCTGCTGTTGTCCATGAAGCTGATTGCCACTCCCTGTGTGGGGCAGCAAACCTTGAACTGTTCGTCAACATTGCCCAGATCGTTGGCGGCCGTTCCCTCCAGGTTCAGCACGATATCCGGCTGCACGCCGTACGCTGCGCCATGTGAGCCGCGGCATCCGACCTCCTCCTGCGCGGCAAAGACGAATGTGACATCGCCGGGATAGGTTTCCCGCATCAGTTCCAGAATGTTATAGCACCCGACACGGTCATCCAATGCTTTCGCACAAACGAAGCCGTCGCCGAACGGCTGATACGGCGTATCAAAATAAGCATAGGTGCCGATGGGACATTTTGCGAGGGCTTCATCCTTGTCCTTGGCGCCGATATCAATGTACAAATCATCAAAGCTCAGCACACGGCTGCGGTCTGCTGCGGACTGCAGGTGGATTGCCATTGCGCCGATAACGCCGTGAAGCAGCTCTTTGCCGACCAGTACGCGCTTGGATACGACGACACGTGGATCAATGCCGCCGATGGGATGGAAACGCAGCAGCCCTTCCTCTGTGGCGGCCTCAATAATAAAGCCGACTTCGTCCATATGCGCGGAAACGCATACATGCGGTTTGCCGGGCTGTGTTCCCTTGCGTGTGCAGATAACATTTCCGGAACGGTCAATATATGCGTTTCCGTCACCGCACAGGCGCTTTCCTTCTTCCAGAAGGATTTTGCGCAGTCTTCCTTCATCACCGGAAGGGGCATGAATTTCGCATAGCTGTTTTAACTCCACAGTTCATCCCTCCAGCTGTCATCAATTGCGGCACAATAGGCCGTCAGCAGTCGCGCACATTCGGTCAGTGTGTGCATATCAAAGGTTTCGACGGATGTGTGCATGTACTTGATCGGAAGCTCCAGCAGCACCGAAGGAACACCATCACGCGCCAAGCCGATATCGTCTGCATCGGTATAAGTATACCGCGGAGCAACGGCAGACTGAAGCGTAATGTTGTGCTCCTTGGCGATTTCGCCAAGCTTTCTGCGCAGCATGGAATGAATGTACGGGCCCATGGTGGCCAGCGGGCTGCCCATATCAAAGCTTTCAAGATCGGGTGAGCCCGGCGTCTTGGCATGATTCACATCCAGCGCCACAGCGAAATCCGGATAGATGCCGTAGGCGGTGGTCATTGCGCCGATGGAGCCGACTTCTTCCTGACAGGAAGCAACAAAATAGAGATCGGCCCGGGTATCTACACGCTGCAGTGCTTCCATGGTACGCAGAAGAATTGCAATGCACGCACGGTCATCAATGGTTTTGCTTGCATATCGATTGTTCAAAAGCGGAGTAAATCCGCCTTCCAGCGCAACGCAGTCGCCGATATGCACAAGCTCGTGCACACGCTGAGCGCTCATTCCCAAATCGATATAAAGATCTTCGCGCTCATAGTTCTTTTTGCGCTCTTCGCTTGTCAGCAGGTGCGGTGCTTTGGCACCGATGACGCCCATCAATTTTTCGCGGCCGTATACCGTTACCCGCATGCCCGGCAAAATGCGCGGATCCACGCCGCCGACATTGCGCATGCGCAGTGAACCGTCTTTTTCAATATCGGATACCATCAAACCGATTTCGTCCAGGTGTGCACACAACATTACCTTCGGCCCGCTGCCCTGAATGTGTCCGATAACGCTGTTTAACGGATCGATTTTTACTTCATCACAAAACGGCCGAAAAGCCTCGGCAATGAATTGCGCCACTTCGCCTTCATTGCCGGAAAGCCCGGGCAGAACGGTGACCTGACGCAGGAAATCTTCTGTTCGCATTGGTTTCCATCCTTTCTGTAGCAAGTAAGCATATTTTACACCATTACACCGAAGCGGAAAAGGGGAAGGAACTATTTAATTTGGTTTATTTTTCGTATTTCCGCTTCTGTAACCGTCATAAGCAGCGTTTTTTGATGCGTATAGCGGACAAAGCCCACCGGTGTGCCGGACGGCTTTTTGACAAATTTTCGCATTGTATAGTCAACCTGTACGGATATGCCGTGCGCCTTGCAATAGAACGCTGCCAATCGGGCGGCTGTCAAAAGCGTATCGTTGCTGATTTCGCCGCCTTTTGTATGGATAATAACGTGGGAGCCGGGCATGTCCTTTGCATGAAGCCAGACATCCTCTCCCCCGGCGGCAAGCGTCAGGCGCTCATTTTGCAGCGCATTTTTACCCACTGATATTGGGGTACCATCCTGTGAGAGAAAGCGCATCGGCGCTGACTGGCGCTGACTCTTCGGCATTTTCTTTCTGTCGGCTGTTTTCTTAAGAAATCCCGCATCGGTCAGCATACGGCGGATGTCGTTTAGGTCATCCTCTGTTTCACTGCTTTCAATGCCAATCAATGCCTCCTCCAGCAAACGCATGTCCGCAAGCGTTTTTTCCTTCTGTTCTGCAGCCAATCTTGCTGCAGCCCTGGCCTTTTGGTAGCGTTTGAAATACCGCTGCGCATTCTGTGCGGGAGTTAAGCTGACATCCAAGGGGATTTCCAAGGTTTCTCCGGTGTAATAATTCGGCAGCATAACCGACGGCGTGCCGCGAGGTACCATATGAAGCTGAGCAGTCAGCAATTCCCCCATCACACGATAGTCTTCCATTTTGTCTGCTTCCAGCAGTTCGTTTTCCTGAATTGCAAGCTTTTTTTCAGATCTTTCCATATGCGTTTTGACCAGCCTGCGCAAGCTGACCGAACGCTGCTGAATGCGGTCACGGCGATCCCGAACATCGTAAAAAGCCTCAAGCGCAGCAGAGAGAGACGCCATCGGCTGCTGCCGTTCAGGCGGAAATGTGGCGTAGCGGAACGGAAAGACATCGGTTGGCAATCCCGTTTCATCAAGCAGCAGCACAGGCGCGTGCAGGTCGGGCAGCTCAGCCAAAACAGTATTCAGTCGGGCACACAGCTTCGGAAGGTCAATATCGGAAAGATCGGGCTGCTCCGTTCCGGTCAGCTGGAAGGCAATCTCCCGTGCGGAAACGGATGAGAAGCCGGCGATGCATCCGGCCAATGCTTTATCCAGTCTTCCGCTGCAAAGCGAAAGGCGGTCAAAAAGATCCTGCTGCGTTGCATTTTGAGGTGAAAGTTTATCCTGCGATGGAGGAAGAATGTATGCCAACCCCGGAAGTGCCTGGCGTACGCGGCTCATGCCGTCCGTTACATGACGAATCGCATCAATAATGCGTCCGTCACGTACAAGTGTCAGATTGCTGTGGCGTCCCATAATTTCCAGGTACATTTCGTATGGGTGCATAACGCCCAGTTCATCCTGCGATTCGAAGCGAAGAAGCAGGACACGGTCGCCATTCAGTTGGCTGATTTCAAGCAGGCGGCCCCCGGAGAGGTGTTTGCGCATCAGCATGCAGAACATCGGTGCATCCACGGGATTGACAAACTGGCCGCTTGTCAAATGCACCCTTGCAAAGCTCGGGCTTGCGGACAATATCAGCTTATAATTTTGCCCGTTATTGCGGAGCGCCAGCAGCAGCATGTCCTTTTCCGGCTGCGTTACGCGTTCTACCCGCGCACCGACGAGCGTGCATTGCAGTTCATTTGCAAGAAAGCCAAGTGTCAAGCCGTCCAGCGGCATAATTCATCACCTCGGAAAGTATAATAACATAAATTTTTTTCCGAGACAATGACAGCATATGAACACGAAGGACAAAGACGAATGCGTATGTACGCAAAAAAGCTGCGAAAGAACGATTGGCATTTCCTCACAGCCGTGAATCACAACATTTATCTTCAATCGCCCCGATCTTTGCATCGCTCTACTTCGGTATTGCCGTGGCGAAGAAAATGTCGAGTAAAGCAAATTCCATGGAACAATCAATTTTCAAAAACAGACGCAAAACGAAAAGTTTGTTCGGCAGATCGGCAGATCGGCGGATGGCTGTCAGTGACAAAATATTGCTGAAAGTAATTGCATAACGCGCCCTCTTCATGTATAATGGTCAGGCAGGTGCTGCCTGCATGGAGGATTTGCAATGTATCGAGTGTTGTTCGCTACCAACGAACCAGCCGTGCTGGAACCGCTCAACCAGATCACCAATTGGCAAAACATGAGCTTTCACGAACCTGTCATCGTCAGCAATGCCGACGAGGCCATCCGCGTGATGGAAAGCAAGCGTATAGACGGCATTGCCTATATGCTGGACTCGGATGAGGCCAGGAAGCTGAATTTCTACCTGAACAATATGCGTCCGAGTATGCCTATCTTCCAGATTCAGCGCACGCTCGAATCTCAGAAAGAAGAAATCATCAGCGTTCGCCGTCTGCTTGACCGCCTTCACGCCGATATGTCAGATGATGTCTATGACGAGAACGCGGTGCTGGATATCCTCCGTGACGAAGTCACGCATAACCTGCTTGCGGGCAATGTTGCAACGGATGCGGAGTTGAACAGCACGCTGCAGATGCTGCGTTCCTTTGTCGCTCCGACAAAGCCGGCTATCCTGTTTGATTTTGACCTGCCGCAGGGAGAAGTTTATCTTTCCGCCCAATGGCATTACGGCAGCGAGCGGCTGGAAAATGCGCTGCGCAACAATTTCTTCGGCCGGTACTGCGATAACATCTACTATTGCGTGGCGGTGCTTACCCCGAGACATATCCGTGTAGCGGCCTGCCAGCGCAGTGATCAGGACAATCTGGAAGAAAATACCCTGGTGGAAAAGGCCAACAGCCATGTGGAAGAGGTGCTGGAAAACATTAAGGAATACCTCGGCCTGGACATGGTGATAACGGACTGCCACATTATGGATCAGCTTTGCCTGCTTACGCAGGAGCATCTTTCGTCCGGTGAAGACGAAAGCAACTGATATATGCAAAATTCTTTATTCCCGGGCGCATCGCGGCCGGGAATTTTTGTAGCAGGACTGGTTAAGCAATGGGGCGCAACGCGCAAATTGACAGTTCAACAGATCGGTTTGAGTCTGCCGAAGCGCTGCTCTTTCATTTTATGAGGAAAACAAGGCTTATGACATCCTGCTACTTGACATCGAAATGCCGGGGATGAATGGGGTAATCATGGCCCGCACCATCCGCCGCGATAATGAAGCCGTCAGGGAAGGCTTTGTCAAGCCATACTGTTCAAAAGCAGAATGGAAATAATGGTCGCATTTGTTTGACAAAAATGCAACCCAAGAAAAAACAGCATGGAAGGCGGAGCATGCCTTGACAGGATGATGCTGTCAATGCTACAATACCCGCGAACTGAATACTTGGATAGAGGCGCGAGGTTCATGAGTACCTTCGGTTGCAGCAGACATTGACCGAGGCGAAAGGGAACATCGCCGAAGCGTTCGGGATGTGTCTGATTCCCGGATGGCTGGGTCGCCGTGAAATACGCGGCGAACTGTCGCAGGAATTCCTGTGAAGCGCTATCAAGATGAATGGCAGAAGCCGCGGTGGGCGTTCCCTTCCGTTTCTGTTTGGTCTTTGATTAATGAACCGCTTCACGGAAAGCGGTTCATTTTTTTCAGGCAAACAGAAGAAAGGCGGTATGACCCATGATGAGAAGATTTGCTACGCTGGTACTTTGCTTTGTATTCTGCTGTGCGATGATTCCGGCAGCCTTGGCAGATGAACCCTCCGGCGTTGAAGACGGCATCCTGACTGTGGCCATGGAATGCAATTATACCCCCTACAACTGGTCTCAGGGGGATGACAGCAACGGAGCCGTTCCCATTCGCGACAGCCGCGAATACGCCAACGGCTATGACGTGATGATGGCCAAGAAGCTCTGCGAAGCCAATGGCTGGCAGCTGGAAATTGTCCGTCTGGACTGGGATTCCCTGGTGCCCGCCGTACAGGCAGGCATTGTGGATGCGGTTATCGCAGGTCAGTCCATGACGGCTGAGCGTGCCGAAATGGTGGACTTTGCCGGCCCCTACCTGTATGCCAGCATTGTATGTCTTGCCAAGCAGGGAACGCCGCAGGCTGAAGCCAAGGGCATTTCCGAGCTTTCAGGTTACTGCACCTCTCAGCTTGGAACGATTTGGTACGATACCTGCCTTCCGCAGATCAAGAGTGCCAAAATTCAATCGCCGGCAGAGTCCGCTCCGGCCATGCTGATGGCACTGGAATCCGGAATGGTTGACTTTATCTGCACCGATATGCCTACCGCGCAGGGCGCGCTGCTGGCCTACCCCGACCTGGTGCTGCTTGATTTCAGCGGCAGCGACGATAATTTTGCGGTATCCGATGAGGACATTAACATCGGCATTTCCGTCCGCAAGGGCAACACAGTGCTGAAGGATGCGCTGGACAGCGTGCTGTCTGCCATGACGGCGGATGATTTCAATGCCATGATGGCAGAGGCTACAGCCATTCAGCCCATCGAGTAATTTTCGCTTCGCTGCCCTGCGGCGCAATACTGAAAGGAACGAATAATCCTCATGAACAGATTCTCTGCTTTGCTTGACGATATCGCCACGCTGTGGAACAAGTACGGCACATCTTACGCAAGCGGCATTGCAAACACCCTGCTGCTTGCCGTAATTGCCACGCTGATCGGCTGCATCATCGGTTTTCTTTGCGGCATACTGCAGACCATTCCTTGCTCCCGCAACGATCATATCGTGAAGCGCACGCTGCTGGGACTGCTTCGGGGGATTATTCGTGCCTACATCGAAATATTCCGCGGCACGCCTATGATTCTTCAGGCAGTGTTCATCTATTACGGGCTGCCATATTTCACCAATAACGCCGTGCAGTTCCGCGATATATGGGCAGTATCCATCCTGGTTGTGTCCATCAACACGGGTGCTTACATGGCAGAGTCCGTTCGCGGCGGCATTCTTTCGGTGGACCGCGGGCAAACCGAAGGCGCAAAAGCGATCGGCATGACCCATTTTCAGACGATGCTGAGTGTTGTCCTTCCGCAGGCTTTGCGCAACATCATGCCGCAAATCGGAAACAACTTTATCATCAACGTCAAAGATACATCTGTCATGTTTATCATCGGCTTTAACGATTTCTTCGCCGTGCACAAAGCCGTTGCGGGCTCAACCTACCGTTTCTTCCCTTCCGCCGCTATCGAGATGGTCGGATATTTAACCATGACGCTGATTGCTTCCTTCCTGCTTCGCAAGCTGGAAAAGCTTCTGGCCGGGCGTTCCAACTATGATCTGGTCTGCGAGGATCCGCTTGTGGCAACCGCCGGAACGTACAATTATCCGGGCAAAGGAAGTCCCTATGATGAAGTAAACCATGAACAGCTTCAGGACGCATGGAAGGAGAACGGAAAATGAGCGAGCTGATATTGCAGGTACAGCATCTTTCCAAGTCCTTTGGAAATCACGAAATTCTGCGGGATATTGATTTCTCCGTTCACAAGGGAGACGTTACTTCCATTATCGGGGCTTCGGGATCGGGCAAAAGCACGCTGCTGCGCTGCATCAACCTGCTTGAAACCCCATCGGATGGGCACATCCTTTTTCACGGGCAGGATATGGTGGGACGTCATACGAATGCCGCGGCTTACAGAGCAAAGGTCGGCATGGTGTTTCAGTCTTTTAACCTTTTCAACAACATGACGGTGCTTCAAAACTGCATGATTGGGCAAATGAAAGTGTTGAAGAAAAAGCCGGATGAGGCACGTGAAACCGCCATGCGGTATTTGCGGCAAGTCGGCATGGCACCCTACATCAACGCGCGCCCGCAGCAGATTTCGGGCGGACAGAAACAGCGCGTTGCAATTGCCAGAGCCCTGGCGATGCAGCCGGAGATTCTGCTGTTTGATGAACCGACAAGCGCACTGGATCCTGAAATGGTCGGAGAAGTCCTGAATGTTATGCGGGAACTGGCACAGGCTGGGATGACAATGCTGGTGGTCACGCATGAAATGGCCTTCGCACGCGACATCAGTACGCATGTGGTGTATATGAATGACGGCGTTATCTGCGAAGAGGGGACGCCGCAGCAGATTTTCGGTGCACCGCAAAAATCGGAAACGCGGGACTTTTTGTCTCGTTTCATTGCAAGATAATCATTAAACCATGTGAACGTCAAACATCAGGTATTTAGAAAAATGCAGGATGTTTGGCGTTCGCTTCAATTGGGAGGATATATGTCATGGATCGTCTGTTTTTTGCAAGTGATTATCAGGAAGGTGCCCTTCCCCTGATCATGCAGCGGCTTAATGAAACAAATATGGAAAAGACATCCGGCTACGGATCGGATGCCTATTGCGCTTCCGCCAAGGAAAAAATACGTACTGCCTGTCTTGCCCCGAATGCCGAAATATTCTTCCTTGTGGGCGGAACCCAGACGAATGCAACGGTAATCGATGCGCTCCTGCGCGGTTATCAGGGCGTTATCGCTGCGGACAGCGGGCATATCAGCGTGCATGAGGCAGGCGCGATTGAGCTTGGCGGGCACAAGGTGCTGACTGTTCCCAACACAAACGGAAAAATATCCGCAGATCAGATCGAACGGCTGCTCTGTGATTATCTGGGCAACGAGACACATGACCATATGGTTATGCCCGGCATGGTCTACCTTTCGCAGCCGACCGAATACGGAACGCTGTATTCCAAAGCAGAGCTTTCCGCAATCAGCAATGTTTGCAAAATGCACAAGATACCATTATACGTAGATGGTGCAAGGCTTGCCTATGCGCTGGCCTGTCCGAGCAACGATGTGTTTCTTCCGGATCTTGCACAAATGTGTGATGTATTTTATATCGGCGGCACCAAGTGCGGAGCGCTGTTTGGCGAAGCCGTTGTTATCCCGCAGCCTGATATGATTCCCCATTTCTTTACAATCATCAAGCAGCACGGTGCCTTGCTGGCAAAAGGAAGGCTGCTCGGCATCCAGTTTGATACATTGTTTACCGATTCGTTGTATGAAAAGCTGGGTATTCCCGCCATTCAGGCTGCAGATAACATCCGCTTGGCCCTGGCGCAATGCGGATATCAGCTCTGCTTTAATTCGCCGACAAATCAGGTTTTCTGCATCATGGAAAACAGCGTGTTGGCGCGCTTGGCGCAATATGTGGACTATGGTTTCTGGGAAGCATACGACGATACGCACACGATTATACGCTTTGCAACCAGCTGGGCAACAGCCAAGGCTGAAACGAAAGCGCTGAAGGACGTCCTTCAAAGCTTAAAATAATAATCGCTATGTTCAAAGGAAACAAGAATAGCCTCTGAAGGCATCGAATTGCAATCCGATGTTTTTTCTGATTGACAAAACGTCCTCCGTTTCGTATAATACATGCAAAAGGATTTCTGTCATATATGGAATCCTGTAAAATTCAACAGCGGAGGTTTTGACATGAAGAAGATTCTCGCTATCCTGTTGGCCGCCATCATGGCGCTGGGCATCGTCCCCGCCTTGGCCGAAACCGATACCATCACCGTGATGGTTCCCCCCGTAACCGGCACCTACTTGACCGATATTGAAACCTGGGCCAATGAGTTTAAGGCCATCTACCCCAACATTGAGATCGAAATCATCAAGACTTCCTGGGATGAGCACAACGGCAAGCTGACCACCCTGGCCAATGCCGGTGAAGCTCCCGACATCGCCGAAGTAAGCTATTCCACCATCGGCACGCTGGTCAATATGGGCG
>CAVFPH010000024.1:0-25527 GCA_963624325.1 bacterium | reverse complement strand
CCTTTGCTGAATTTCGTATCTGACGAGGGGATTCGGCAAGGATCGGAGGCTTTTCTTATTTGGATATTTTTTGCATCTAACCATTTTGGCCATTGACAAGTATGGTCATATCTGCTATGGCGAAGTTGCTGAAAAAGGATAATTGAGCACAGATACATGACCGGCGAAGGAAGAAAACAAATTAACAACTGAACTGTTGCCCTTATTGTACAAGCTACACAACAGAAAAGAGAATGAATCTTGTAGAGGCTGACTTGTTTCGCAGCGGTACTTGCTCTTGGTTTGATGGCTGCTGTGCCTGCCCTTGCCTATGAGGACAAGGAAATATCGTATTCAAAATGCTCGCCGTTCTTTGAATACGATCAAGCAACTTCTACATACACAAGTGTCCATTCTTGGACGGTTGCGAATGTAAAGCATACTTTCCGTGTATATAGCACAGCGAATAATTCGACATTCACAGGCGCGCAAACAAGGGGAACAACTGTAAGCAAAAATTCAAATGCGGAAAGCTGCAGCCTTCTTTCCGGTCCGAATTTCGCAGCCAATATAACCAATAACGGCGAGTCCATTACAGTTTTGTATCGTGGTGGATCCTATCGAGTAAATTACTACGCCGATTTCTATTATGATGAGGCCGGTAACCGTATTCCAATAAAAGATACGCTGCATAATATGATATGTACCCCCAATACTGGACACCCGGTATTGGGGGTACATATCACGCCGAAGCGCTGACTGCGAAAATTCTATATTCATTGGCCCCTTGACGGGGTAGGGTTCAAAGAATTACGGATCCAGCAATCCGATGATGACGATGCCGGCAACCGTCAGCGCGATGGCCGCATAGTGCTTCCAGCTGAGTTTTTCCTTTAGGAACAGGCGGCTCCACAGCACCGATGCCGCGCAGTAGGCGGAAATGATTGGGGCGCTCATGACCACATGCTCGCTGTCCGCAAGGGCATAAATGTAAAAGAACTGGCCGATTGTTTCGCACACGGCTCCCAGATATTTGGTGCCTTCGCTGCGGGGCGTCAGCTTTTCGTGCTTGACAAAGATGACATAGGCGCCGGCAAGCAGGCCGGCCACCAGGAAGGTCAGCTCGTAGGCAACATTGGCGGAATCCTCATTGATGGTTTCCAGTACCAGGCTGTCGGCAAAAGTACCGGCGGCATCCAGAACGCAGTAGGCAATGGGCAGCAGCAGCGCTAGAAGGGATTTGGCATATTTGCGGTTGCCTGCCTGCTGCCGCGCGGCCCGCAGTTCCTCATCTTCCGTGGCCTCTACAATGCCCAGCAGGATGACGCCCGCGGCAACCAGCGCAACGGCAACCAGCTGCAGCCCGCCCATATCCCCAAGGCCCGCTGTGATAATGGTCAAAATGGCCACCAGCGCACCGGAGGAGTTGCAGATGGGGGAAGAAATGGACAATTCAATATAGCGCAGGCCGATGTATCCGAGTGCCATGGAAACAATGTAGAGCAGGGATACGGGCAGATAGGTCAGGATGATCTGCAGGTTGATGGCCACGCCGTTTGCGAAAATCTCGTAGCAGGCATGCAGACCCATCACGACGCCAACCGCCATGACCATTTTCAGGTGCGCGGTTTTGTCGTCGCTTTCGCGGCAGCCGATCTTGGAGAACAAATCAGAACCGCTCCAGCACAGCAGAGCGATCAGAGAATACCAGAACCACATTGCGTTATACGCTCCTTTGCTAAACTTCATTTACCGGGGACGTGCACGGTTCAGCGTGATCAGGTGATACTGCGCCCGTGCCCCAAAGCGAATCGGCAGCCAAGTGGTGCCGACGCCGTTTGATACCAATACATTTACGCCATACTCGTCAATCATACCGGAACGATAGTGATTGCCGTAGATCAGCCCGCGCCGACTGGCCGTATAGGGGGCAAACCCGAGCAAGGCGACCTGTCCGCCGTGAGAATGCCCGCACAGCGCCAAATCGAAAAACGGATCCTTTTGTACATTGTAGGCATCCTCCAGCGCGTCGGGCGCATGGGGGGCATAGATGACAAAATCCGCATCGCATACCTGGGCGGCCGTTCCCGGGTAATCCGGGTTTCCCCAATAGCAGTCATCGGTGGCGCAAACGGCAATTGTGCCCTCCTCTCCGCGCAGCATCAGGGCATTATTCACCAGCGGCGTAACACCCTTTGCCTGCATGGCGGCGCAGAGCGCGTCAATATCGCCGTCTGCGCGGTCATGATTGCCCACAACACCGCATACCGCAAGCCGTGCATGCAGGGGCGGCACGATCTGCCAGAATTCAAGGCTGTGCGCGGCATCCTCGCCGTAGTCCCCGCCCAGCAGGATGACATCCGCTTCCAAAGCGTTAAGGCGATCAGCCAGATCTGCCACGCGCCCTTTGTCCAGCAGTGCCCCGTAATGAATGTCCGAGGCGTAGGCAAGCTTCAGGCCGCTTAAGGATCTTGGAACGTGAGAAGAGCTGATTTCGTGTTTTTCCAGCCGCAGCTGCCGCGCCGCATACACGGGGTACAGCCAGCGGCTCGGCTTCAGCGATGCCAGAAATATGCCGAATTTTGACGGCTTGTGCGGGCGTTTCGCCTGCGTTTTCACATAATCAGCTCCTTTCTCTGTAAAAAACAGAGATATGATAACATATCCGACCGAGATGCGCAAGAGAGCGAAAATGGCAGAAATCGGGTATGCGGCAGCAGAACGGTTGAGATAGGGCTTATTGACAACAAAATGCCCGCAATCGAGGACGACTGCGGGCAGCAGAGAGCGAAAATTATTCCTTGGCCTTGGCGGAGAGGGCACGCAGATGCTTCATCACATCGTTGCCGCCCCTTCCGAAATAATCATGCAGAGTCATGTACTCGCGATAGAGCGCATCATAGGCCGGGGCCTCGGACAGATCCGGTTGATAGCGGGTATCGCTCAGACAGCCCATGTGCGCTGCGGCATCCGACAAAATGTCATAACCGCCCCTTTGACTGCCTGCCGCACAGGCGGAGAGGATGGCCATGCCGACGGCCGGGGTAGGAAGAGGCTTTGAAATCAGCAGCGGACGGCCGATGATGGTGGCAAGCAGCTGCATAAACAGCGGATTTTTGTAGGAGATGCCGCCGCTGACGTGCAGGGCGCGGATGGGGATGCCGGCGCGCTCATGCTCCTCTATGATGCAGCGAAGCCCAAAGCCAAGTGCCTCCATCAGGGCACGGTAGATTTCCCACGGCTTGGTCTGCAGCGTCATGCCAAGCAGCATGCCGCTAAGCGTCATGTCTGCCAGGCAGGAACGGTTGCCGTTCCACCAATCCAGGGCAATCAGCCCGCTTTCGCCCGGGCGCAGCAGGGCGGCACGGCGGGACAGCTCCTCGTGAACCGAAACACCGGCAGTCTGTGCAGCACGGACAATATCCTCGGGAACGCACTGATGCACGAACCATCCAAGCAGATCGCCGAAGGCGGCCTGGCCGGAGGCATAGCCGTACTGGCCCGGCAGGGCGTTATCCGACATGATGCTGGTGGTGCCCTTTACGGGCAGAACCTTGGGAAAACACAATATCAAGGCAGATGAGGTACCCGCAGCCAAAGCGGCCGGACCGGGCCCGGTAATGTCGAGGGCGGGCAGGGTGGCCATTGCATCGGGATGGGGCGCCGTGACGGCAATGCCTGCCGGCAGGCCTAGCCATGCAGCCTTCTCAGCAGTCAAAAAGCCGCTGATTGCCCCGATATCAATGAGCTTTCCGCGAATTTTAGTGCCGATCATCTCCGAAAGGCGCGGGTCGGCATATTGAAGCAGCGGCGGATAGCCGATGCCTTCCCGGTACTGCGCTTTATGTGCCGAAAGGGCACGGGCGATATTCTCATTACCGGTAAGCTGCTGCGTCAGCCAGTCGCCGACCTCCAGAAAACGGTCGGCGGCATCAAATACATCGGGTGCTTCGCGCAGTATCTGCCAGACTTTCGGGAAAAAAGCCTCGGGGGACAGCTTGCCGCCCACCCGGGCAAGCAGCTCGGGGTCATGCTCACGCATCAGCTCGGTCAAACGCTCGGCTTCCCACTGCGCGGCATGATGTTTCCAAAGCTTGATATAGGCATGCGGATTGCTTTCAAACCGCGGGTCAAAGCAAAGCGGCACCCCATTTTTGCCTACGGGCATTGGGGTGCTGCAGGTGAAATCCATGCCGATGCCGATGACGGCGGCAGGATCAATGCCGGCATGATCCAGTACCCCATGCACGGTGCTGTGCAGCGCATCCAGAAAGTCCTGCGGGTGCTGCAGTGCATAATCGGGGGGCAGGAGGGTGCCGTCCGGCAAATGATCTGTCATGACGCCGTGGGCATAGGCGCATTCGGATTCCGCCAGCACCGCACCGTCCGATATACGGCACAGCACGGCGCGGGCGGACTGGGTACCAAAGTCAATACCGATTGTGCAGGGAGAATTCATAAGGAAGATCAACCCTTTACGCCGGAAGTGGCGATACCTTCAACAAAGTATTTCTGCCCGACGATAAATAGGATCACGATGGGCACGATGGCGCTGGTTGCGGCGGCCATGGTCAGGTTGTGCTCCTTGTACTCGTCCAGCATGTACCATTGTATATTCTGCGAAACGGTGTACAATTCCTTCTTTACCAGGAAAATCAACGGCCCCATGTACTCATTCCAGCTGCTGATGAAGGCCAGGATGATCAGCGACATCAGCGCAGCCTTGGTCAGGGGGAGCATGATGCGCACAAAGATGCGCAGATGGCCGGCACCATCGATCTTCGCAGCCTCGATCAGGTCATTGGGAAGCCCCATGTAGAACTGACGGAGCATGAAGATGGAGGTGGCGCCGAAGAAGGCAGGCAGGATGATCGCCCAGAGGTTATTGTACAGACCGATGGTCTTAAACAGCATGAAACGGGGGATAATGGTTACCTGGCTGGGAATCATCATGGAGGACAGGAAGAGCAGGAAGATAAAATTCTTGCCCTTGAAATTGATTTTGGCAAAGGAATAGGCGGCCAGGGAAGAGATGAGCATCTGTCCCGTAATGCTGAACAGGGCGATGTAGAGCGTGTTGATAAAGGCACGCAGCATGGAGGCTTCCTCGTTCATCCACACGGAAGCATAGTTTTGCCACTGAACCTTGGCGGGCAACCAATGGAAGGGACGTGCAAATACTTCCTGCGGGGTCTTTAGAGAGGACAAAACCATCCAGACCAGCGGCATAACAAACAGCACAGCAACCAACGCCACGATGACGGTACGGATGATTGCGGCATTTCTCTCGTTCTTTTTCATTTGAGCAGCCTCCTTTCTCAGTAATGAACCCACTTCTTCTGTCCCCAGAAGTTAAGCAGGGTGATAATCAAAATCAGTACAAACAGCACCATGGACTGTGCAGCGGCATAACCGAATTTGTAGCTGCCAAAGGCGCTGCTGTAAATTTCAAGCACCATAGAGGTGTTGGCGCGGGAGTGCGATCCCATGGTCATAACGTTGACGGAGGTGAAGATTTTGAACACCGCAATCATACGCACGATGACCAGATAGAAGGTGGTTGGGGATACCATGGGCAATGTAATGTAGAAGAACTTCTGCACATTGCTGGCCCGATCGATATCGGCAGCCTCATACAGGCTGGTGGGCACGCTCTGCAGGGCGGACATGTAGATGACCAGCTCATAGCCGATGGCCGTCCAAATGACCATGACGATTACCGGGATTTTATTCAGACTCAGATTAACAAACCATTGTGGTGGGTTGGCTACGCCCAGGGACATCAGCACGGAGTTGATCACGCCGTCATCGCGGAACATAAACTTAAACACGGCGGCCAAAGCCACGGCGCTGGAGATGTAGGGGACAAAGAAGGCCATGCGCAGCAGCTTTCTGCAATAGACTTTGTTGTTGAGGATGTAGGCCAGCACCAGTGCCAGCAAAATGGAGGTGGGAACGGTGGTAATGGCGTAGATGAAGGTGTTGACGAAGGCCTGACGGAAGGAACGATCCTTCGATAGATCCACGAAGTTTTTCAGCCCTACCCATTTGAGTTTTTTCCAGCCGCCCAGGAAATTCCACTTGGTAAAGGAAAGTCCGATGGAGGCAAAGAAGGGGAAGGCGACGAAAACCAGAAATACGAACAGTGCAGGCAGGATGAAGGCATAGCCGATGAGGTTTTCCTGCCGCTGCAGGGCGCTGGTGCGCCGTGTCAGCTGCTTACGGGCTGCAATATCGGAGTTTGACATGATGATATTCTTCCTCATTTCTTCAGGGTAATGCCCTCCCGCGCGGTTGCCCGCGCGGGAGGGAGCTGTGCAGCTTCAATCTGCCATGCAGCGGGATCAATCGGCGTTCCGGATAGCCTCGTCAGCGACTTCCTTGGCCTGCGCCATGGCTTCTTCGGGGGTCATCAGACCCTGATGCGCATAACGGGTATATTCGTTGATTGCGCTGGTGACTTCGGTATAAGCGGTCAGGATGGTGTCGGTGTAGGGAGGATTGTCATAGTTGACAACCACGCGCTTGAAGGATTCAACGTCCACCAGCTTCGCGGCTTCTTCTTCACTGCCGAATACCAGTTCAACCAGGGCGTCGGTGTCGGTGCCCTTCCAGGAGGACTGGTGGCCGGCGCAGATCAGGTAGCGGGAACCATAGGTGGAGTACCAGGCCAGCCAGTACCAGGCTGCCTCTTCATCGGCGCAGTTGGCGGCGATGCCGGCGTGAGAGTAGTTGGATACGCCGGCCATGTAGTTGGTCTGGCCCTTTTCCTCAACAGGCCACGGGGCAAAACCGGTGACCCAGTCACGGCTGTACTTTTCGGTATCGCGGACGAAACGAATCATGTTGGGGCTGATGGCAGATGCCGCGATGTGGCCCATGAACACATCCTGCGTCTGGATGTTGTCGTTGCGGTACACTTCCAGAGGGTACCAGATCTTGTCTTCTTCTTCGGCCTTGATTTCGCGCTTGAGGGCGTTGATCATCAGCGGATCGGTGAAGTTGGACAGGCCGTCTTCACCATAGTAGTGATCATGGCCGTATACCTGATACCATACATAGGTGAAGTAGTCAACGCTGTGGTAGTCAGAGCCGCCGTACAGGGTGGTGTTGCCGTCGGCATCCTTCTTGGTCATGGCAGCGCTGGCAGCCAGGTACTCATCCCAGGTCCATTCGGTGGGCAGCTCGCCCAGGCCTGCCTCGTTCCAATCGTTCATGTTGATGGAAACATAGTAGCTCAGGCCGCCGCAGGGGAAGGTGTAATAGGTGTCATCGTACTTGTAGGCATCGGTGCCCCAGTTGTCAACCAGGCTGATGTTGTACTTTTCGATGTAGTCGGTCAATTCCATGTACAGGCCGTTTTCCCAGCGGCGATAGGAGTTGTTCAGGCCAAAGGAAGCCAGCACATCGATTTCACCGCTCAGCAAAGCGGCATCAACGGACAGGTTGCCGTCGGAGTTGTTGCTGTAGGTGTGCAGTTCGATGGTAACATTGGGGTAGGTCTCGTTGAACTCGGCGATCATATCGTCCATGCCCTGCGAGCCCTTGAAGGGGATCCAGAAGCGGACGGTGCCGCTGATGGATGCGGGGTCATCGGCGAGGATCCAGGAGGTGATGTCGGGCTGTTCTTCTGCCATGGCCATGGGAATGGCGCACAGCAGCAGCACCAACGCGGTCAGGAGAGCGAGTGCCTTTTTCATTGGGGATACCTCTTTCTTTTATATTTGGGAAACGCCGGAGCGTTTACCATTCAAAAACAGTTCAGCCCAGATAGGCGCCCTGAGAGGCCAGGGTGCTGCGCAGGGCCTGTACGT
Source organism: bacterium (assembly GCA_963624325.1). Classification (GTDB taxonomy): domain Bacteria; phylum Bacillota; class Clostridia; order Christensenellales; family Aristaeellaceae; genus SFMI01. The sequence continues at coordinate 17,734 of CAVFPH010000024.1, read as the reverse complement.
CAACCTGACGCGGAGAAATGTGGGCGGCAACCGCCTGGGCGGCGGCAGTGCCTGCAGCCTGTCCCAAAGCCATGCAGGGGGGCATCACGCGGATGGCGCCGGCGGCTTCGGAAGTGGCCGATACGCTGCGCCCGGCAACCAGCAGATTTTCAACCTTCAGGGGGACAAGACAGCGGTAAGGAATGCCGTAGTATTCGCCATTCTCCACCGTGACATACTCGTTACTCATGGGGCCGAAGCGCCCGTGAACATCGATGGAGTTGGCCGCCAGCAGAATGCTGTCGTCAAAGATGACGCCGTGCAGCACATCATCGGTTGTCAGGGTATATTCGCCCTTGATGTGGCGCGTTTCGCGGACGCCGACATGGGCAGGCGTGCTCATCAGCACCGCGTTTTCGCAGCCGGGCACGTATTTTTTCAGGAAACGGAAGATCTGCTGCACCTGCTGGCGTCCTTCGATTTCGGCATGGGACAGCTGATCGGGATCGGTAGCATCCACGCCCATGATGCGGGAGGTGTTGATGTTCCACTCATCCTTGCGTACGCCGCGGAACATGCCGATGGATACGCGCTGGAGGTCCCAATCACCGTTGGCGCGCGCCTCTGCTACCCGCCAATGGAAGGAGCGGTAGTTTACGCCGTCTTTGCGGTAGAAGTTATTGCGGTTCGCTTCGATATCGGCCTCTACCTTATCGGAATCCACATTGGCGATGCGGAAAAACATGGTGACGGGCTGGATGCGGCCGCTGGCTTCATCCCCCATTTCGCAGGGGACACCGCTGCGGCAGGCGATATCGGCATCGCCCGTGCAGTCGATTACAATGTCGCTCTTTACCAGCTTTAAGCCGCCTTTGGTCATGATGACAAGGCCCGTCAGGCGGTTTTCCTCCATTACGGGGGAGACAAACGTGCTGTGGAAAAGCACCTGCACGCCGGCTTCCGCGCACATCTCATCCAGGACGACCTTGAGCGTTTCGGCATCAAAGGGGGTGACGTGCTTGTGCCCGATGATGATATAGGAGGTAAAGGCAGATCCTGCCGGCACTTCGCCGGGATCGATGGCGGCGCCGCGGGCAACCAGACGATCCACAATTTCCTTAAACAGGCCGCGGATGATCATGTTGTCGCCGTCTTTATCATAGCAGGTCATAAATGGGTTAACCTGACCCAGCGTTGCCATGCCGCCCAGGCAGTTACCGCTTTCGATCAGAAACGTTTTGGCGCCGTTGCGTGCGGCTGCAATGGCGGCGCATACGCCGGCAGGTCCGCCGCCCACAACCGTCACCTGGGCAGAATAGCTTGTGTCAAGCGCACAGGAAAAATTGTACATTTTTGTCTTTTCTCCGATCATTCTTGATCAAACAGCGTGCAGCCGGCACGCTTGAGGGCGTCCTGCACCAGATGGTAATCCAGCTCCCGCGGAAGCTGCTTGTGCTTTGCACACAGCGCGGCTGCCGTGCCCGCCGCTTGACCGGTTGCCAGACAGATGGCCATCACGCGGTAGGATGCGTGCGCGCGGTGCGTGCCGCTGATGCAGCGCCCAGCGGTCAGCATGCCGTCCACGCCGGCGGGAACCAAAGCACCGTAGGGAATGTCATAAGGAACGGCAGGTTGAGAATGCCCTTCCGCCTGACCGCCGCCTGCGGGATTGTGAATATCGATCAGGAACCATGCCTTGTGCACCACCACATCGGCGCAGCGGGTGCCTGTTTCCACATCGATATCCTCGATACGGCGCAGGCCCTCGATGCGGCGCGTCTCGCGTACGCCCAGCGTGGCGGCGGAGGACTTGACGCGGCAGTTTTCATAGCCGGGCACATACTTGCGCAGGAAAGCGATGATCTTGTCCATTTGCGCGCGCAGGGTCAATTCGGCCTTCACGGCATCCTGCGGATTGAAGATATCCAGCCCGTTTGCCTGCGTGGCATTCACATTGCGTTCGCCGGGATAGAAGGTTTTGTGCAAGCGCACGATGGATACGTTCTGGGGCAGCTCGCCGCGCTCGCAGCACTCGCGGCACAGCTGGCTGTATTTTTTGCCGTCGGGCAGGGTGACGGGATCGCTGCCGCCAAAGCAGGAAATCGCGCGGTTTTCGTCCAAATGGTCTACCAGAAATTCAATTGTGACAGGCTGGCAGCGGCCGTCCTGCTCACGCCCGATGCGGTATTTTGCCCCGGCGCGCATGGCAGCAAAGCCGTCGCCTGTTGCATCAATCACCGTATCGGCGTACATTTCCTGCAGTCCCATTGCGGTGCCTGCGACGACGCCGATCACACGGCGATCATCCTTCAGCACCTCCACAACCGGGGTGTGCAGGAATATTTCCGCGCCGCTCTCATGCGTCAGACGGAGAAGACGCTCCTTGGCCTCCTCCACATCCACGTGGATTTCACGCCCGTTGCGGGTGGAAATCAGGGGTACGTCCTGGTGTCCTTCGGCCAGCAGCGATACGACTTCATCATAGAAGCTGCCCTGGGCGACACTTCCCAGAATGGGCTGCACCTGCCCGGCTGTCAGCATGCCGCCAAGCAGCCCGCTGCGTTCCAGCAGTGCGGTGCGGGCACCCATGCGTGCGGCGGCTACCGCGGCACCAATGCCGGAAGGACCGCCTCCCACAACAATTACATCAAAGCGCAGCGCAGGAAGAGAATAAGAAATCATCATCAGGACTCCTTCCTTTAAACCGGTCTAAATCTCAAGCAAAAATAAAATCAAAAGACTGCTTTGTCAAACGCTTTCGCGCTCGACCATGTAAGAGGGGATAACGATGGAACGCACAGGCTGATCCGGCTCCGAAAGGCGGGACAGCATCATTTCCGCTGCCTGTGTGCCCATAACGTTCTGACGGATGTTGATTGCCGTCAGCGGGGGAATGGCATAGCCGCACAGCGAGTTATCCTCATAGGAGATAATGGATACATCCTGCGGCACGCGAAGCCCGATTTCATGCAGAAGCCGCATTGCACCCAGTGCAGCCTGCGGGTTTGCCCCAACCAGACCATCAAAACGTTGACCGTCCTGCCAGCTTTTTTTCAGCGCTTCATAGGCACTTTCACCGTTGTTGTGCTGGCTGTAGAGCACCATATCCTCGCTGAAGGCTGTGCCGATATCCCGGCAGAAGCGCTGCATGGCGCGTACACGCGGCTGGCTGGAAAGGAAGGAACGCGGGCAGTTCATCAGCACGATTTGGCGGCGTCCCTTGCGATGGAGCGCCATCAGCGCTTGATAGGTGCCGCCCTCCAGATCGGATATCACGCAGTCACATAGGGTGGAGGGAGAATCAAGACCGACTGAAACCATCGGTACGCCTGTTGAAAGGCAGTCCGCCAAGAGATGACCGCTCAGAAATCCGCCTACCAAGAATACACCGTCCACCTTACGCTCCCGAAGCAGTTTGGGAAGGTGGGGCACATCTTCCGCCTGGTTGGGGGAGAAGTACTCGATAAGCATGCTGTACTCGGTATCGGACAGCCTGTCAATCAACCCCTGCATGACATTCAGGGAAAACAAGCCGACAGAATGCGAGTAGTCATAGACGGCGGATCGTTTTAGATCGGACAAAATGACGATGCCGAGGCATTTGGTGGCGCGCCAGCTTAGGTTTCTTGCGTTGCTGTTGGGAACATAGCCGGTTTCGCGGATGACCGCGCGGACTTTCTCGCGGGTTTCTTCTTTGACAAGGGGACTGTTGTTGAGTACAAGAGATACCGTGCTGCGGGAAACACCTGCGATGGCGGCGATCTCGCGAATGGTAATCATGTGCATCCCCCTTCAATCAAGGTTGGCAGAAAATCCGTTTCCTGTACCGGCAAAAATACAACCAACATAGCCATTCCAGTATAACGCGGAAGGGAGTGACTGTCAATTGTATTTTCAACCGGTACAAAGAAAAAATTATTACATAAACGCGGATGGATTACCGCCCGAGCAGCATCTTGGCGGCATTTACCAGGTAGCGGGCGTGATCCTCACGCAATGCCATGGGCAAATGGGTGGCGCTGACTTCATAATTGAAGGTGCCTTCGTAGCCGAAATCGTGCAGGGCACGCATGACCTCGTCCCAATCAATGGTGCCGAAGTACGGCAGGCTGTGGTCATCGCGCGTGCCGTAATTATCGTGCAGATGCAAAACGCGGATGCGCTTGCCCAGCAGCATCATGCTTTCATACATCGGATGATGCCCGTAATTGGCATGGCCGACATCCCAGCAGGCACAGCAGCCCATCAAATCCACGATGTCCCGCAGTTCCTGCGCCGTGGTGGTGAACATGTTTTCAACACACAGGGTTACGCCGTGCTCCTTGGCAAACTGATTAAAGGGAGCCAGCAGCTCGACTGTGCGCTCAATCAGGGTGTGCTTTTCGGCATCGCGCTGGGGGTGAATGACGGCATATTTTGCACCGACGTAGGCAGAGGCTTCAATGGATAGGAAGGTCATGCGGTTACAGAAGTCAAGCCGCTCCTTATCCGCCATTTCGTAATCATAGAAGGGTACATGGGTGTGGGAAACAACCAGATTCCGGCGGTGGATTGCCTCCAGCACGGTATCCAGATTCTGCTTCCAATCGCCATCCAGAATGGGCTCGTGCTTTTCGGGCTCGGTATAAATGGTGGCGGCGAAGTTTACATCAACTGCTTCAAATCCCATACGGCCGTAAAAGTCCATGGATTCTGCCATGGGCACACGCAGGGCATTCGGGCGGGCGCTGTAAAGACCGGAGTTGGTGGAAATCAGCATAGAAAATGCCTCCTTCAAAGCGGAATAATTTAGACCGCTCCAAATATTGGAAAACAGAAAGCGTGTTTTTCCTGATTTGTACACGCTGCCGCTTTCCTGTCAAGCCATATTAGCGCAAAGGGTGCACAATGTCAAGCAAAATCATGAATGGATGGTGTGGACGATGACTTCATATTCCATGTCATCCAATGGTTCCCCGAAAACATCGCATCCCGCATAGGCAAAGCGGCGAATGCGCACGGTATCACGGTCAATGGGGTCAAGCTGCAGCGCGCCGCGGCGCAGAATGGGGCGGGAGGCACGCAGGGCCAGTGCTTCCCGTGTGATTGCCATGATTTGCGCATCTTCATGTCCCCAAGGGTAGGGGAAACGGCAGAATGGGTCGGAGGCACCCTCCAAGCCTGCCTCGTCGCCGTAATAAACGCTCGGCATGCCGGGCAGGGCAGCATAAAGCTTCCACATTTCGGCCAGACGGCGGATGGCCAGCTCACGCTGCTGCGTGCTGAGACGGCATTCACCGCGATGGAGCGGATCGATCTCTTCCCATGTTTCTCCGGCCAGCACGTTCAATATACGGGCACGGTCATGACTGCCCATCAGGTTCATCAGGGAATAGAAGAATGATATCGGGTAATTTTCACGCAGACTGTCCAGACGGCGGCAGAAGGCATAGGCATCCAACGTACCGGTAATAAAGCCGATGGCAGCCTCGCGCAAAGGATAATTCATCACGCTGTCCAGGGTATCGCCAAGGCAGTAGCAGCGCTGCGCACCGTAGGATACCTTGTTGCTGGCATCCTCCCATACCTCGCCGAGCAGCACGGCCTGCGCATCTTCGGCTTTTACGGCTGTACGCAAATCACGCAGAAAACGCATGGGCAGCTCATCTGCAACATCCAGACGCCAGCCGGACGTGCCGCTGCGAATCCAGCGGCGGGCAATGCCGTCATCGGACAGCATAAAATGCCGGTAATCCTCATTTTCTTTGTTGATTTCGGGCAGTACGTCTACCCCCCACCAGCACTTGTAGCGGTCCGGAAAATGCTTAAAGGTGTACCAGCCGGCATAGGGCGAATCGGGACTTTGATAGGCCCCTACGCTGTCATACCTTCCGTAACGGTTAAAATACAGGCTGTCATCCCCCGTATGGCTGAATACGCCGTCCAGCAGCACACGGATGCCGCACTTTTCGGCCTCCGCGCACAGACGGCTCAAATCCTCCTGCGTTCCCAGCAGGGGGTCGATTTTTGTATAATCACCGGTATCATAGCGATGGTTGCTGCGGGCCAGAAAGATCGGGTTGATATACAGTACGGTGACGTGCAGGGACTGCAGATAATCCAGTTTGGAGATGATGCCGGCAAGGTCACCGCCGAAAAAATCACGCGAGTGGGTATCGCCGTTGCGGGGATCGTACAGTGCCAGCGGGGCTTCATCCCAGCTTTCGTGCAGATAAATATCATCCCGTGTATACCACGGCGCGCGGCTGGCACAAAAACGGTCGGGAAAAATCTGGTACATAATCCCATCGTGCAGAAACGCCGGGGGCGCATAATCCCGCGCATATACCGTGATCTGAAAAGCGGGCGGCACGGTAGAATATATATCGCCCACACCGCCCAGACCATCGTGCGCGTTGCCGAGGTATTCGGTTTGACCGTCCTCCATGACGGCGGCAAAATAATACCAAAGCAGGCAAGGTTCGGCCGGGGCTGCAAAGCGCAGCTCGTAGCCGTCATGCCCGTCCGGCTGCAGGGGAATGGTATGCGGCTTTCCGTTTACCGTGATGACAACGTTTACGGCGCGCGGCGCACCCTGGCAATAGGCACGCAGGCGGACGATATCGCCGCAGCGAACCGCACCGAAGGGAGCACGGCAGTCCAAAGAGCGGGAGTCGTGGTAGAGCTTCATAGATTAACCTCGGAGCTTCAGGATTGCAGACGAAGGTTCAAAAGGCGGCCGATCAGCAGGCAGATCACATAGCAGACGGCTGCGCACAGCACAACGGCGGCACCGACGCCGCAGCCAAGCGGGATGGATAGGCACAAACCGGCAACACCGCTGAATACCGAAATCAGCACGCTCAGCAACGCATGCTGCGCTGCGCTTTTGGCAACATTGCGCGCCGCGGCGGCAGGCAGAATCAGCAGGGCGTTAATCAGCAGCACGCCTACCCAGCGGATGGAGAGCATGACGGCAACCGCCACCAGGATGACAAAGGCATATTCCACCCACTTGACGGCAATGCCGCGACTTTGCGCCAGCTGCGGGTTAACGGCCGTCAGCAGCAGATGGTTGTAAAGCAGTGCCCACAAAAGGAGGCCGGCCGCCAAAGCAATGGCCAGCCACAGAATATCGGTTGGGGTAATAGCCAGCACATCGCCCACCAGGATGGAAGAATATTTGTTGTATTGGCCCGTGCCGGACAGTATAATCAGCCCCAGCGCAATGCCTGCCGAGGAAAAAACGCTGATGGTGGTATCCGAGGAGGCAGAGCCGGTGCGGTTGATGCGCGTGATCAGCACGGCCCACAGAATGCCGAAAATTACCAGGATCAGCGTGACATTGCTGAGCCCAAGCAGCACGCCCAGCCCCAAACCTGCCAGCGCACTGTGTCCCAGGGCATCCGAAAAGAAGGCCATGCGCTTATTGACGGCCATGGTGCCCAGCAGCGCCAGCAGCGGGGTGAGCAAAAGCAGTGCCAGCAGTGCGCTTTTCATAAAGGCGTAGCGGAACAGATCAAAGGGCAGCAGCGTGTCCATGATTTGGTATATAACGTCCATGCCTTATCCCTCCTTGCCTACTGCCGCAGGAAAGGCCTTGCGGAAGGTTTCACAGCCGAATACCGTATCGGGGGTTCCCTCACACAGCACGGTTTTATCCAGCAATACCATGGTATCCGCATACCGGGATACCAGCGACCAGTCGTGGGAAATGAGCAGGATTGCCATATGGCGGCTCTTTTTCAGCTCCGATACGGTATCCAAGAACAGACACAGGCCGTTTTGATCTACGCCCGATACCGGCTCATCCAACACCAGCAGGTCAGGCGTCGGGGTAAGGGCCATGGCCAGCAGCACGCGCTGCAATTCTCCGCCGCTGAGCTGTCCAAGCTGGCGGGAAGCCAGCTTTTCGGCGCGGGCCAGCGACAAGGCTTCCAGCACCTGCGCCCGCGTTTTTTTGCTGACGCCCGTCCATACGGGACGGCGCGTCAGGGAGGCAGCCAGAAAGTCCGTCACGGTGACGGGCATCTGCTTGTCAAAGGGCAGCTGCTGGGGCACGTAGCCCGTGCGTACCGAGCGCAGCGGGCGCTCCTGATTGTCCATATGACGGATTTGCCCGGTGTGCGGAATCTGCGAAAGCAGGGCACGCACCAGCGTGGTTTTGCCCGCGCCATTTGGCCCGACCAGCGCGGTGAGCTGACCGCAGTGAATGTGCATGTTGACATCGCTCAGCAGCGTATCGCCGCCGGCGGACACCGACACATGCTCCAGTTCGATGCGGCACAGACCGCAATGCTCGCTGTGCATATGCTCCTGGTGGCTGTGACCGTGCGTCGGGTCATAGTGGGATGGTATCTGACTCATGATTACTCCTCGGTTTCCTGTGCCTGACGGGTTTGATAGTCACGGCAAAGCGCGGACAGCGGGCAGACATCGCAGTGCGGATTGCGTGCCGTGCATACCCTGCGGCCGTGCCAGATCAGCCAGTGATGCGCATCGCCCCAGTCCTCACGCGGAATGACAAGCTGAAGCTGACGCTCGGTTTCCAGCACCTGATCGGCATCGGCCAGACCGAGCCGATTGCTGACGCGGAAAACGTGCGTATCAACGGCAATGGCGGGAATGTTGAATGCATTGGACAGCACCACATTGGCCGTTTTGCGGCCGACGCCGGGCAGGGAGGTCAGCGCGTCCATATCGGCGGGGACTTCGCCGTTGTATTTTTCAACGATGATGCGGCAGGCCTCCACAATACGGGCGGCCTTTGATTTGAAACCGCAGGACTTTACATAGGGATAAAGCGTTTCGGCATCGGCGGCCGCCATGGCACGGGGAGTGGGAAAATCCCGAAAAACGGCGGGCGTTACCTTGTTGACCTGCTTATCCGTGCATTGGGCTGAAAGCATGGTGGCAACCAGCATTTCATACGGGCTTGAAAAATGCAGCTCTGCTTTGGCATTCGGATAGGTTTCCCGCAGAATGCGCAGAATTTCAGCCTTGTTTACGGTCATGGACGCAGCGCCTCCTCCAAAGGTTTGCGATATTTGCGCAAAAGCAGCAGAAACGCCAGATAGATCGGGTACAAGATGGGCTGGGCAAGCAGTCGTGTTCCGATATATTCGGCCGCGGCAGTTTGGGTAACCCAGTTAAGTGCCCAGAGCGAGTTCAGCAGGGCGTAGCACACCAGCGACACGAGCAGCTGACACAGAGCGCATCGGAGAACGGAAAGCTGCTTTTTGTGCAGAAAGGCGGCATAAAACAAGCCCGTCAGGAAAGCCGTGAGCGTATAGCCGAAATAGAAAGAGCCGGAACTGAACAGCAGAGCCCCCAAGATATCGGCCACAACGGCAACCGTTACCGTGGGTGCAACGCCGAAAAGCATGCCGCAGAGGGCGATGGGCAAAAACCCGAAGGACAAAACCAGCACATTGGGAATGAAGGTAATCTTGCAGACCTCAGCCAGTACAACATTGAGGGCGGCCAGCATTCCCATGGCTGCGATTTCACGCACGGTGAAGCGGCGCTTCTGCACAGTCAGGCACAGCACCATGCCGATGATCAGCAGGATCAGGATCAAAACGGTCAGCAGCGCGGAGTGCGCACCGACAAAATCAAGCACTGCGTGCAGGACAGCATCCGTCAAGGGCAGACCTCCTATTCAATCGTTGGGGATTACCAATCCCAGTCGTCCTCATCTTCTTCATCGCGCACAGTATAGCTTTCCAGCAGGAATTTTTGCAGTTCCTCGCGGTTGACTTCGTAATCGATTTCCTGCGTGGCCATCCCGTAATAATAAAGCTCATGCCCCGTATTACCCACGGGAATGCGCAGCTGTTCAATTTCGGCATCACGCAGATCATAGGCATAGCCTGCCGCAGTTACCATATCGGCCAATGTCATGTTGGTTTCCACGATGCTGTCCCAGATGGTCACGGTGGCCAGCTTGACGGCATCGGCCCAGGTGATATCACGCAGGCTGTCCGCCAGCGCCGAAACAACATTGCGCGCACGGGTAGTGCGGCGGTAATCGTAGCTTTCGCCGTTTACCCGCCCGCTGGAACGGATGCGCATGTAGATGACCGCGGCATATCCGCGGAAATGGTAGGTGCCGGCGCCCTTCAATTCCGGCTCTGTCCAGTCGGTTTTGTAGGTCAGTTTATCCTTCAGACGCGTGGCTTCACCGTTGGTAATGGTAATGTCCACCCCGCCGAGGGCATCGATGATGGCCCCCACATCCGTCCAGTCCACCAGAATGTATTTGTCCACATCAACGCCGAAATGCGTTTTGAAAACATTCAGCATGGCATCCGCGCCGAAACGGGAATAGATTGCGTTGATACGTCCGTATTTTCCATCCGGGCGCATGACCAGCATATCCCGGATAAAGGATGTCAGCATTACGCGGTGCGCTACGGTATCCACCGTTACCAGCATGATGCCGTCGGTGTAGTTGTCCATATTATCGCCGCTGCTGCAGTTCCAGGCATCGGCGCACAGCAGAAGGTAGTGATGGATGCCGTTGGGAGTTGCGGGAATCTCCTCGGGTGCATAGGTGGCAATGGGCTTGGGATCTTCATCTGCCAGCGCAGCAATGGGCAGGGACAGGCAAAGAGCCAATACCAGGCACAATATTTTTTTCAGCATGGCACGGTACCTCCGGTAGCGGGGTCGTATTGTTCAATGGGAATGCCGGCGTCATGAAACAGCTGCAGGGAAAATGCATCGGGATATCCCTGCTCGTATACCACACGGCGGATGCCGGCGTTGATAATCATGCGTGTGCAAAGGGAACAGGGCTGATGCGTGCAGTAAAGCGTGGCACCGTCAATGGAAACACCCAGACGGGCAGCCTGAATGATGGCATTCTGCTCGGCATGTACGGCATAGCAGATTTCGGCATGCGTGCCGCTTTCCACACCCAGCTTGCGCCGCAGGCACTCGCCGCGCTCCTTGCAGGTGGGCAGGCCGGAGGGGGCGCCGTTGTAGCCGGTGGTCATCACGCGCTTGTCTTTTACAATGACGGCGCCGATGGCACGGCCGGGGGTAAAACAGCTTGTCCATGATGCAACCAGGTGCGCCATATCCATAAAGCGGACATCCCACTTCTGCATGCAATCGCCTCCAAATACTGCGCGGTGCGCATAAAATACCATTTCATTTTATCCTGTTGCAGGGTGACTGTCAATGACGGATCATGCAAAAAATGAAGAGGCGTTGCCCCTTCATTTTGAAATGCGTGCCTTGTACAGCGGGGTCAGCCCTTTACCGCACCTGCGGTGACGCCCGCGATGATGTACTTCTGGCAGAACAGATAGAAGATGATGATGGGCAGAATGCTGAGCATGATCAGTGCCATCATGGCGCCCAGATCCACATGGCCGTAGCTGCCCTGCAGATACTGAATGTGGATGGGGATGGTCTTGTATTTGGTGCTGTCCAGTACCAGGTAGGGCAGCAGGTAGTCATTCCATACCCACATGATTTCCAGAACGCCCACCGAGATGAAAATAGGCTTCATGATGGGCAGCACCACGCCGAAGAACGTGCGGATGGGCCCGCAGCCGTCAATGGCGGCGGCCTCCTCCATGGCCAGCGGCATACCCTTTACAAAGCCGCTGAACATGAATACGGCCAGCCCGGCGCCAAACCCCAGATATACGATGGGAATGGTCCAGGGGGTGTTCAGGTTCAGGGTATAGGCCGTGCGGGCCAGCGTGAACATGACCATCTGGAAGGGGACTACCATGGAAAATACGCACAGGTAATAGACAACCCTGGATGCAATATCATCCACACGGGAGATGTACCATGCCGCCATGGAGGTGCACAGCAAAATCAGCAGAGCCGAGAGAATGGTGATGACAAAGCTGTACGCGGCAGAATACAGGAAGGGATAAGAACCCGAGGTGAGGCCGCTTACATAATTGCTCCAGCCCACAAAGGTATCCTTGTTTGGCAGGGCAAACACATGCGCGTTGACGGCAATGTTATCCTTAAAGCTGTTGATCAGCACCACGAAAATGGGCATGATGTAAAACAGGCTGATGACCGCAAAGAGTGCGGAAAGCGCAATGCCCCATTTTTTGCGGGTACGCATCACTGCTGCACCTCCTTATTGCGGGTGGCACGCAGCTGAACCAGTGCGATGGCCGCCACCAGGATGAAGAACAGCACGGCCTTGGCCTGACCTACGCCGCGGGATTTGGAATTAAGGTAGAAGGTGTTGTAAATGTTGAGGGCCAGCATCTCGGTGGTTTTGATCTGCGTGCCGTTTTGGAAGATGTAGGGACGGCCTTCATTGAGCACCATGTTCTGGTCAAACAGCTTAAAGGAGTTTGTCAGTGTCAGGAAGGTGCAGATGGTAATGGAAGGCATGACGGTGGGAATGGTGATCCGCCACAGGATCTGCCAGCCGTTGGCACCGTCAATGCGCGCAGCCTCCAGCATATCCTCGGATACCGACTGCAGACCGGCAATATAGATGATCATCATATAGCCCACCTGCTGCCAGCACATCAGCACAATCAGTCCCCAGAAACCGTAATGGGTGTTGAGCACAATGGCTGTGGGCAGGATGCCGTTGAAGATGCGCTGCCAGATGTAACCCAGCACGATGCCGCCGATCAGATTGGGCATGAAAAACACGCCGCGATAGATGTTTGCCCCCGGAATCTTGCGCGTGAGGGCATAGGCTACGGCGAAGGAGAGGACGTTGATGAGCACCAAGGATACCAGCGCGACCAGCGCCGTATACCAGAAGGCGTGCACAAAGCTGGCATCTGTCAGCGCTTTATAGTAGTTTTGAAGCCCTACCCATTTGGCGTTGCTGGTGGTGGTAAAAGAGCAGAAGGAAAGATAAAGCCCCTTTACAAACGGCCACAGAAAACCGATGCAGAATGCCGCGAAGGTGGGCAGCAGGAAAAGGGCAAAGCATCGCTGAATGGGGCGGCGAATCAGGCGAGAGCTGACGACAGGTGCGTTGTTTTTACGCCTGCGCTGCTTGTTTTGCTGCATGAAAAATCCCCCTGTACGGAAAAATCGGGGGGCGGGAATGAGATTCCCGCTCCCCCGCTGCCGATTTTAATTACTGGTTGGCATACTGTACGGCCCAGCCCTGAACAAACGCGTCAACCACGTTGTCCCAGCTGCCGCCGGCGCAATACTGCATCATGGCATCCACAACGCCCGCGCGCCAGGTGTCCACGTTGGGGGTATGGTTGAAGGCCCAGGTGACCACGTAGTTGCCCTCGGCGATGTAGGCATTGGCATCATTGAAGAATACGTTGGAGGAAGCCTTGGCAGCCTTGAAGGGGATGGGGCCGAACTGCTCGGCCATCATCGCGGTGCCTTCATCGCTGGTGACAACCCAGTACAGGAAGTCCAGCGTGGCCTTGATATCGGCCTCGGAAGCCTGAGAGTTGACTGCCCAGCAGTTTTCGGTGCCGCAGCACAGGCCGGCCTTTTCTTCGCCTTCAACGCCGCAGTAGATGGGGATCATGGCAAGATCCTCGGCATTCATGCCGAAGGTGCCCGTCAGGTTGGCATATTCCCAGGTGCCGTTCTGATAGAACACGGCTTCGCCCTTGCCGAATTCGGACTCGGCCTGATCGCCGGTGGCAGTGGCCAGGTCAGCGGGCTGGGTGGCGGAGTTGTTGATGTAGAGATCCCAGATGTTCTTGAAGTTGTCCAGATAGGTGCCCTTGATGGTGGCGGGCTGCGCGGTTACGTTGTCATCGCGGAACTCGTAATACAGGGGCATATTGGCCAGATGGCCGGAGAAACGCCAGGAGGAGGAGCCGTCCAGACCGGCGGAGGTGAAGGCATCAAAGCCTAGCTCAGAAGCGCGGGCGTGAATGTCTTCGGCAACAGCCTTCAGGCTGGCGAAATCCTTGATTTCATCCAGGGAGTGACCGGCTTTTTCCAGCAGAGCCTTGTTGACGATGATGCCGAAAGCCTCGTAGCAGTAGCCGGCAGCCAGCAGCTCGCCGTTTTCACCGTAAAGGTTGAAATCGGAGGTGGTCATTTCGTTGGCAAAATCGGTGCCGTTCAGATCCAGCATGTAATCACGCCAGGTATCAAGACCGGCCTGATTGCCGCACTGGAACAGGGTGGGGGCAGCGCTGCCCTTGTCCATTTCGGCGGTCAGGGTCTGGGAGTAGGTGCCGGAAGCGGCGGTGACTACGGTAACCTGTACGCCGGTCTTTTCGGTGTATGCCTTGGCCAGTTCCTGCCAGGCGGCATCGGCTTCGGGCTTAAAGTTCAGATAGTATACCTTGCCTTCTTCGGCGGAAGCGACGGAGGCAACAAGCGTCATTGCCAGGCACAGGGCCAGCAGGAGTGCGAAGAACTTTTTCATGAAAAATTTCGCTCCTTTTTGCGGGTAAAACCGCTGATTTGCAATGTGGAAAAAGCGTTTCCATATTTGATTAACGATCTTTTGTCCACTGCACGAATATCATATATGAATTTGTGATTTTTGTCAATATTTTTTATCAAAAAATCTGGGGTTGTCCGAACGATGCATTACTGCATGGGAGCTTTCATTTCCCGTCAGTGGACATTAATTTAAGAAATTCCTGCATGGGACGCGTGATAAAACGGTTCTTTTTGTATACAAGGCTGACGGAACGGCGGGCGTGCGGACTGTCGATGCGGTAAAAGCAAAGCCGCTCATCGGGCGGAACGCTTTGTACCAGGGTGTCGCTGACAAAGGCGACGCCCAGCCCGTAGCAGGCCAGGTTATAGGCGGTCAGCTGCTGATCCAGCAGCAGACGCGCGCTAGGGCGGAAACCCGCCTTGGCACACAATTTGTCCGCGCGGTAGCGGGTGTCGTTGCCTTCCTTGAGCAGCAGAAAGGGCTCCCCTTCGAACAGCTCCAATGATACGCCGGGGGCCGGCCGGCCTGCTTTGACATCCTGCGCGGTCAGACGGCAGGATGCGGCGGCCTCGTTTACGGGAAACACTGCCGGCACGGCCAGCAGCAAATGCTCAGCATGGTACTCGATGCTGTCGTATACAGCCGGATCAAACAGATAGTTTTCCATTACAAAATCCAATTCGCCCTCCCGCAATTCGCGCTCCAGCGCGGCGGTATGCGCCTCCAGAATGCGGATCTGCACACGGGGAAAACGATCTGAGAACGCGCTGATCAGGGGCGGCAGCACATAGGAGGCAAACAGGGTTGTGCCGCCCAGTGCCAAGGTACCGCTCAGGCAGGCTTCGGCATCGCTGATGTACTGCTGAAAGGCGTTTTCGATTTCCATAATCTGCTGCACGGCGTGAATATACTGCCGTCCTGCTTCCGTCAGCCCGATGGGCATGGTGCTGCGGTCAAACAGGGGGCTGCCCACCCGCTCCTCCGCCTTTTTGATCATCAGGCTCAGGGAGGGCTGGGAGATGTACAGCTTCTGCGCAGCGCGGGAAAAGCTGCGCTCCCGATAGACCTCATAAACATACCGCATTTCACGAAACATGACCTGCCTCCGTCATAGACAAAAACAAATAAGAGTAATAATAATATAAGTATTTGAAAATAGTATAACAGCTTCATATAATAAAGGCAACAACAATTTGTAATTTGCAGCCGTGATATGCGAGAGGAGATGTCAAGCATGGGCGAGGAGTTCAGAATCGAGCATGATATTATTGGGGAGATGCGCATTCCCCGGGATGTTTACTACGGCATTCACTCCGTCCGCGCGGCGGAGAACTTTCCGATTACAGGTCAGCACCTGCAAAAGGATATGATCATCAGCATCGCCTGGATCAAAAAGGCGTGTGCGCGTGCAAACAAGGCGGCAGGAACCATCAAAGAGGATGTGTCCTGCGCCATTGAGCAGGCCTGCGATGAGATTATTGCCGGCAAGCTGCATGATCAGTTTATTGTAGATCCCATCCAGGGCGGCGCCGGGACAAGCACCAACATGAATGCCAATGAGGTGATTGCCAACCGCGCTATTGAAATCCTGGGCGGTCAAAAGGGCGACTATACGCTGGTAAACCCCAATGATGATGTCAACTGCGGCCAGTCCACCAATGATGTTTATCCTTCCTGCGGCAAAATGACCCTGCATACCTTTGCCCTGCGCTTGCTGGAGGAAATGCAGCGCCTGATTGACGCAATGGAAGAGAAGGCGCGGGAGTTTGACACGGTGGTCAAGATGGGCCGCACGCAGCTGCAGGACGCCGTGCCCATTCGCTTGGGACAGGAATTTGCCGCCTATGCCGCGGTGCTGCGCCGCGAATACCGCCGTATTGACCGTGCCCGGGCAGAGCAGCTCAGCCTGAATCTGGGCGGAACGGCCGTCGGCACGGGCATCAACGCTGCTCCCTCCTTTGTGCGCAGCGTGGTTCCCATCCTGGCCGAAATGACGGGCATTCCCTTTGCGCAAAGCGAAAACCTGATTGACGCAACGCAAAACCTGGACTGCTATGTAACGCTTTCCTCCGCGCTGAAAAGCTGCGGCGTCAGCCTGTCCAAAATCTGCAACGATCTGCGCCTGATGTCCTCCGGACCGCGCGACGGCTTGGGAGAAATGAACCTGCCTCCGCGGCAGAACGGCTCTTCCATCATGCCCGGCAAGGTGAACCCCGTCATTCCCGAGGTGGTCAACCAGATTGCCTTCCGCCTGATTGGCTTTGATATGACCGTTACCATGGCGGCCGAGGCGGGACAGCTGGAGCTGAACGCCTTTGAACCCGTGATTTTCGACAGCCTGTGCCAGGGCATGGCGCAATTGACAAACGGCCTTCGCACCCTGACGGATCACTGCGTCAGCGGCATTGTGGCCAATGTGACCCTGTGCCGAGAGGAAATCAACCGTTCCGTGGGCATCGTTACGGCGCTGTGTCCGCTCATCGGCTATGATGCCGCATGCTCTCTTGCCAAGGAATCCCTGCGCTCCCATGTGCCGGTGGGCAAGCTTGCGGTGGAGCGCGGCCTGCTGACCGAGGAGGAGGCCGAAACGGCGCTTGATCCCATGCGGATGACGATTATTCCGGAAGAATAAAAAATGTATAACGATATGCAAAAAATCGCTCCGGCAGACAAGCCGGGGCGATTTTATGTCGGTCGGATCAAATGATTCTCAGCCTTTGCACCAGACGCTCGGCGACGGGCAGCATCTCATCCAGACGGATGATCTCCATGCTGCCGTAGTCGATATCCAGCACGCGCTCCCACAGAAAACGCACGGCCTCCACCGCTTCGCGGAAAGGCTGAGACGGGCTTGTTCCCTCATTTGCGCACCGGGACAGCGTTTCGCAGATTTCATCGTACATGGCGATGTGCGCTTCAAACAGCAAATCCTCCAGCCCGGGGCGCGCGATATGCGCCTGCCCCGTTTCGCCCAGAATCATCATCAGGTTTTCAATTTCCGGCTTTACCAGCGTGCGCTGAATGCTGCGCAGAGTGCCTTCCATGACGGCACATTCGCCGCGGGAGCGCAGACGCAGGAGCATGAACAGAAAGTCCTCTTCCTCGGGACGGAAAGGCTGCGTGCAGCGCAAAAGGACGTTCAGCCGCTCTCTTGTGCTTGTGACGCGCGTTTTTTTGTACGCGTCAAACCAGCCTTGCACCTTTGCCTCGCAGATGGCGGTCATTACCGACAGCTTGGAATCAAAGTAGTGGTAAAAGCTGCCTTTGCTGCACTGCAGCTCGGACAGAATGTCATCCACCGTGGTTTCAAGGTAGCCCTTTGTGCTGAACAGCTGCTCGGAAACTTCGATGATGGACTGGCGGCGAACCTCTCCCTTTCGCATGCGCCTCTCTCCT
>CAVFPH010000023.1:21499-25661 GCA_963624325.1 bacterium | reverse complement strand
ATGCTGGACAGCGGTAAACTGGCAGATATCGTATGCGCGCGGAAGTACCACCATGCCGCCGGGATGCTGTCCCGTTGTGCGCTTTACCCCCACACAGCCTGCAACAAGACGGTTTTTTTCGGCCTCGCTCGCCACCAAGCCGCGTTTTTCCAGATACTTCATTACATAGCCGTAGGCGGTTTTATCGGCCAGCGTACCGATTGTTCCGGCGCGAAAAACATATCCCGTTCCAAACAGTTCTTCCACGTAGGCACGGGCCTGCGGCTGATATTCGCCCGAAAAGTTCAGGTCGATATCCGGCACCTTATCTCCCTTGAAGCCCAGGAAAACCTCAAAAGGAATATCGAATCCATCCTTGGTAAGCTTTTTCCCGCAGATGGGGCAGTCCCGATCCGGCAGGTCAACACCCACCGTATAGCCCTCCGGAATATCAAACCAGGCTTTGCGGCACTGCTTGCAGCGATAATGCGGCGGAAGCGCGTTTACCTCGGTAATGCCGCACATGGTTGCCACCAGGGACGAACCCACCGAGCCGCGGCTGCCTACCAAATATCCGTCCGAATTGGATTTTTTTACCAGCTTGCTTGCGATATCATATAAGGTTGCGTAACCATAGCCGATAATCGATCCAAGCTCTTTGTCCAGACGTTTTTGGACGATTTCGGGCAGTTCATCTCCGTACATCTCATGAGATGTCTTATCGACCATGCTTTTAATATCGTCCGGCGCATAATCCCACACAGGCGAAAAAGTGGTTTTCCCTTCCGGGTGCTTAGGGAACAGCGTGATATCCCCTATACGCTCCATGATTTTGCGTGGATTGTCGATTACGACCTCGTGGGCTTTTTCCGCACCCAGATAGCTGAATTCCTCCAGCATTTCAGCCGTAGTCTTCAAATACAGCGGCGGCTGATGGTCGCAGTCATCATAGCCCATGCCGTCCTGCAAAATGGCTCTGAACACGCTGTCCTGCGGATCCAGAAAGTGGACATCTCCCGTTGCCACAACGGGAATCCCCAGCTTCTCGCCAAGTCGAACGATGACACGGTTCAGATCCCGCAGTTCTTCGACATCCTTCGCACGGCCTTCTCGAATCAGAAATTCATTGTTGCCTACGGGCTGAATTTCCAAATAATCATAGAACCGTGCGATGCGGGACAGTCTTCGTTCGTCTGCCCCATCCAGCACTGCCCGAAACAGTTCGCCGGCTTCGCAGGCGGAGCCTACGATCACGCCTTCTCGGTACTTTTGAATGTTGGCGCGCGGCATATGCGGACGGCGCCGAAAATATTTAAGATGACCGTCGCTGACCAGGTGATTGATGTTCCACAGGCCTTGCTGCGAAGCCGCCAACAGTACGATATGGTAGCTGCTGCCAAGGGTGTAGCCTGCCGCGCAGTCATTGATATCGGCCAGTGTATTGGCCCCGCGCTTGGCGACCTCGTCCAGCATCTGGCTTAAGCATTTGGCTGTGGCCTCGGCATCATGCACGGCACGATGCGCATTTTTCAGCGATACGCCAAGCCGCTTGCACACCATGCCCAATTTGTGCGTTTTCATGTCCGGATACAGCTTACGCGCAAATGTCAGCGTATCGATAACGGTATAATCCCTGGTGATCCCCTGCCTGCGAAGCTCATTTTGCAGAATATTGTAGTCAAAATCCGCATTATGGGCGGCAATCGAGCAATCGCCGATAAATTCCAGCAGCTGCGGCATTACCTGCGCGATCGTCGGCTGATCCCGCAGCATTTGGTCGGTAATGCCTGTAATCTCCGTGATTTTGGGTTTCAGCAGCTGCTCAGGGTTAACCAATACGGAAAGCGTATCCGTCACCTGTCCGCTGCTGAGCCGCACAGCACCGATTTCAATGATGCGGTCATTGCGTGTATCAAGGCCCGTGGTTTCAAAATCAAGCACCACAATGGGAGCACTGAGAACGCGTTTGTCTTCTTCCTCGCTGCGGACAATCTGATCCTCATCCGTCAAATAGCCCTCAACACCCGGGATCAGCTTGATGCCGAACTTTTTCGCCGCGCCAAAGGCCTCAGGATAAGCCTGAACCACGCCGTGATCGGTAACGGCTACGGCAGGATGTCCCCACTCCGCTGCCCGCTGAATCAAAGCTGTGGCGGAAGATACCGCGTCCATGTTGCTCATCTGCGTATGCAGATGCAGTTCAATGCGTTTTTCTTCGCTGGTATCCTCGCGCTTGGGAATATCGTATTTTACAAGTGAATTGACCATCAGCGTTGTCTCATGGGCAAAGGTGTCGTAGCGGCAATCTCCTTTTACCATGACACCCTCGCACTCCTGCAGCCGCTTTACGATATCGGCCACATAGGCGCGCTGCTCCTCGGTAATGGGCGGCTGCTCCTCAGTATCATCCTTCTTGGGTTTCGGACGATAGCGAAGGAACATCTTGCACTTGATGGTATTTGTGTAATCCGTTACATTGAAGGATACAAGCAGGCAGTCGCCGCCGCTGATTTCCTTTTCCTCGTAATCCAGCCTGCGTCCCGCAATTACCACTTCGCCCGAGTCATTGTTCAGATCTCGGATCGGAATGGGCTTTTCGGTAATCGGACGTCCGCGGATCAGGCGGCGTTTTTTCTCATCCGCAGCTTCCCTGCGCTTGCGCAGCGCCTCTTCATGCTTGCGGGCCAGTTCACGCCGCTGTTCGCTCAGTGCTTCCTCCGCGCGGCGTTCCCTTTCCATGCGCGCCGTAGTCTCCTCCCGCACACCGCTTACCCGGCAGCCAACCTCGGTCTGCACGCAGAAAATATCATAAACTGCCTGGTTTATTTTATCCGTAAGCCCGCGTTCCTTCAGGTACTGCATGGCAAACTCATCGGGCAGTTCCAGTATAATCCGTCCGTTTTCCGCCACATAGCGCATATCATATTCCCAGGCAGACAGGGCAGGATGCTCGCGGAGAAGGATATCGTTTATCACATGCGCATAACGATCGGGGTTTGAAAGAAAATCCTCCTGCAAAGACGGGCTGGCAATCCGCAGGGAAAAGCGGACGCCCGGAAAAGCGGATCGCAATGCCTTGCGGATGGAATTATATTCCTTTTCACCTGCTACCCGGTCGGAGAGAAGATAAAAGTATGCCTGTCTTGCGCCGCGCTTATAAATCACGCGGTCTACCTTCAGTCCGTCCCGCAGCTCGGGTGCGGCCTGTTTCAGCAATTCAAGCAGTTCGTCATAGCTCATTGATGATTTCTCCGGCAGCGCGGATAAACTCCTGCGCAATATCGCCCGTCAGCTTGCGCACAAACTGTCCGTGCACATACAATGCACCGCAGTTATCCCCGCCGCACAGTGCGATATCCGCCCCGCGTGCTTCTCCGGGGCCATTGACAACGCAGCCCATTACGGCAATGGTAACATCCTTCTGGCAATCGCAGAATGCCTTTTCCACCGCGCGGGCAATTTGCGGCACATCCACGCGCGTACGCCCGCAGGTGGGGCATGACACAAACTGCACGCCTCCGCGCAGCCCGATGGCGCGCAGAATGTCCAGGCCGGCTTTGGCCTCGGGGATGGGGGAGCCCGTCAAAGAAACGCGAATGGTATCTCCGATGCCATCCAGCAGAAGAGAGCCGATGCCGATGGCAGACTTGATATTGCCCTGTCCGGGAAGACCCGCCTCTGTAACGCCTACATGCAAAGGATAATCGCACAGCTTTGCCGCCATGCGGTAGGCATCCACGGTCATTCGTACATCGCTGCTTTTGAGCGACAGCACAATATCCTCAAAGCCTGCCTTTTCCAGCATGGAGGCGTGCCGCAAGGCACTGTCCACCATTCCTTTTGCGGTAACCCCGCCGTCACGCGCAATGATATCTTTTTCAAGAGAGCCCGAATTAACGCCGATGCGAATCGGAACATGATGAGCACGGGCACAATCCGCCACGCGGCGGACATTTTCCTCTCCGCCGATATTGCCGGGATTGATGCGCAGTTTGGCTATGCCGTTTTCTATTGCGCCGATTGCCAGCCGATAGTCAAAATGAATATCCGCTACCAACGGTACCGGGCTTTTATCCACCAGTTCACGAACGGCCGTCACGCAATCCTCATCATATACGGAGACACGCACGATATCGCAGCCTTCACGTGCCAAAGCGCGAATCTGCAACAGGGTACCCGCCGT
>CAVFPH010000023.1:0-21489 GCA_963624325.1 bacterium | reverse complement strand
GTATCGGTATTGGTCATCGACTGTACGGAAACGCGCGCTCCGCCGCCAAGCGGCACCGCGCCAACCATCATTGCTCGTGTTTTCATCGGTATTTCCTCGGTTTCTTATCCAAAGATGTTGATCACATCGTGGAACGTAAAATACAGCATCAGGGCTAGCAGAAGCACATAGCCTGCCAGATGAATGCAGGCCTCCACCTTGCGGTTGACGGGTCGGCGGAAAACGATTTCAATCAGCATGAACAGGATGCGGCATCCATCCAGACCGGGAATGGGCAGCAGATTGACCAATCCCAGATTGATGGAAATCATAATCAGCATATTCAGATAGCCCATCAACTTGTACTCACGTGTCTGCTCGGCAATCTGGCTGATAATGCCCACAGGCCCGGACATCTCATTCACACCCTCACCGCTTGTAAACAGCCGTTCCAGAGCTTCAAGGATTGCTCCGCCTGCAGATACACATACATCCCACGTATGACGCAGCGTCTTTCCGACCGATGCATGCTTCCAGGTGATTTCGCCCTGCTGGCTTAAAATGATGGTGATGCCGATCAGCTTGCGGCCTTCCCGGGCCGATTCGTAGGGGGTTACCTGCACTTCTGCTTCCTGATCATCGCGCTGCACGGTCACAGATAAAGGCGCATCGCCTTCCTGCCATGCATCTACGATATCGGAAAAATCCCCGTTTATCGTTTGTCCGTTTACGGACAGGATAACGTCTCCGGCCAATAAACCGGCCTGCTCTGCCGGACTGCCTTCGTTTACCGATTGAATCGTGGTGACAATATCGCCCGATGCATACGGGAGTCCGTAACCCATGAAGAAGGCAAAGGCTACAACCAACGCCAGCACAAAGTTCATCAGAGGTCCTGCCACTGTGCAGATCAGCCGCTTCCATGCAGGCTGCAGCAGCAGTGAGCGAGGATCTTCCTTATGGCTTTCCCCGGCATCATCCTCGCCGTAAAAGGCACAGAAGCCACCACAAGGGATTAACCGCAAAGAATATTCCGTGCCGTTTTTTTTGCTCTTCCGGCTCAAAATTTTAGGGCCGATCCCAACGCCAAATGCACGCACGGCAATGCCGCAGGCACGTGCCGCGCAAAAATGCCCCAGCTCGTGCACGGTGATCATGATGCCCAGCAGCAGCAGTGCCAGCAAAACATAAATGATGGTTGACATGCGCCCTCCCGTCAATTCAGCCCGTTCATGATTTCGTTTGCGTGTCGGCGTGCCAGTGCATCGGCAGCGTAAACCTGTTCAACGGTATCTGCAGGCAAATTGCCGATGGCCGAAAGCGTATCGTACACTACTTCGCCGATTTGAAGGAAGCGAAGGCCGCCGGCTCTGAAGCGCGCATTTGCTTCCTCATTGGCAGCATTCATGACGCAGGCTGCCGCACCGCCGTCGTGCAGCACCTGATAGGCCACGGAAACGGCGGGGAAACGCTCCGTATCCACTTCGCTGAAGGTGCATTGCCCGATTGCGGCAAAGTCCGCTTTCGGGGCGTTTGTTGTAATTCTCTCGGGGTACGCCATGGCATACGCAATCGGTACGCGCATGTCCGGCGCGCCAAGCTGTGCCAGCACGGCACCATCCTTGAATTCCACCATGGAATGCACGATGCTTTGCGGGTGAATCAATACATGAATCTGCTCCGGCTGTGCGTTAAAGAGCCATTTGGCCTCAATCACTTCCAGTGCTTTGTTGAACATCGTTGCGGAATCCACGGTGATTTTTGCACCCATCGACCAGTTTGGATGCGTCAGTGCCTGCGCAAGGGTAGCATTTTCCATCTGCTCCCGAGTAAAGCTGCGGAATGCGCCGCCCGATGCGGTAAGCAAAATTCTTTCATAGGGATTTCCCTGTGCCCCCTTCAGGCACTGATAAATCGCGCTGTGTTCGCTGTCCACGGGAATCAGCGTCGGATTTTTGTCATCTTCCGGGCAGGCAGCCGTCACAAGACTCCCCCCTGCCACCAGTGCTTCTTTATTGGCCAGCAGCACCCGGTGCCCGGCTTCTCGCGCCGCAAGCACAGCCGGCAGGCCAACCATGCCGACTACCGAAACCAGCACATCGTCGCACGGCACCGACCGGGCGGCGGTCAGCAATGCATCGCGGCCAAAGTGCCACTCACAAAAGCGAAGGTCTTCCGGAATTTCTACCTGATCGGCCGTTAAGCCTGTCAATCCCGCCATTTGCGGGCGGAAAGCACGCACCTGTTCAAAGAGCGCTTCCGCGCTTTTATGCGCGGTCAGAGCATTTACCCGAAACATCTCCGGATGCAGCAAAGCAATCTGCAAAGCCTGCGTGCCGATGGATCCCGTGCTGCCCAGAACATTGATTGTTCGCATTTCATGCGCCTTTCAGTTACCACATCAAGGATTGATACAGATAGATCAGCACCGAAACAAACAGCACGCTGTCCAGTCTGTCCATCATGCCGCCATGGCCGGGGAAAATATTGCTGTAGTCCTTTACGCCGCAATGACGCTTGACAAGGGAAGCGAACAAATCGCCGATTTCGCCCGCGATACCGCCGACAAGACCGATGATTGCAAAATGCCAGACCGGCGGCAGCAGATCAAGATCCGCTGCGGGCATAAAAGTGTGCGTCAGCCAGTAAATCAATAGTGCGGTAACCGTGCTTCCGATGATTCCCGCCGCCGCGCCTTCAACCGTTTTGTTGGGACTGACGGCAGGAATCAGCTTTCGTTTGCCGAAACGGCTGCCGATAAAATAAGCCGCCGTATCCCCCAGTGTAGGCACCAGGAAGGACAGACAGAGCAGCATCACCTGCAGCCAGCGGAAGGGGGCATTGATCTGAGCCAACAGGCACATGCCCGGAAGAGAAACCGCAAAGAAGGGCATCAGGGACAGCAGGATATCCTCCAACTTGGGTTCGCCGTGAAAGAGCACGTAGGTTGTTGTCACCATGCAAGTAAACACAGCAATGGGCATGAGAAGGCGATTTTGCCACATCAAAAAGCAAGGGATGCTTGCAATCGTAGCCGCCCATACAGGCCAGCGGACAATCTGATGTCCTCGCTGCCGGAGAACATGCATCATCTCATATAGGGCAATGCCGATGCACAGGATGCAGATCACCGAAAATACCCAGCCGCCCATGATGATGGCAAAGGCAAGGGCGCCAAGCAGGATTGCGCCCGTAATTACGCGGGCTTTCAGGTTCTGTTTCATGATTTTCGTCCTCCAAACCGACGGTCACGCGCAGCATAGGCATCCAGCGCCGCATGATAATCCGCCAGTGAAAAATCGGGCCACAGCACAGTCGGAAATTCCATTTCGGCATAAGCACACTGGTAGAGCAGGAAATTGCTCAGCCGCATCTCGCCGCTTGTGCGAATCAGTAGATCAACATCCGGCAGGTCGTGCGTATAGAGAGCCGCGGAAAAAATGTTTTCGTCAATTTCATCCGGAGCAAGCGTGCCCTCTGCCGCTCTTTGTGCCAGCATTTTTGCCGCGCGGACAATTTCCGCCCGTCCGCCGTAATTGATTGCAATATTCAGCTTAAGGCCGCTGTTCATTTTTGTACGGGATTCTGCGGTAATCAGTGCTTCCCGCTGAGGAGCCGGCAGCCCGTCCTTATCCCCCAGGATACGGATGCATACATTTTTTTCGTCCAATTCGTCAATCTCGGAGGTAAAGTACTCCAGCAGAAGGCTCATCAGCGCAGCAACCTCCGTTCGGCTGCGGCGCCAATTCTCCGTGGAAAACGCATAAAGTGTCAGTGCCTGAATGCCGATATCACTGCTTTCGCGAATGATGGCCCGCAGGGTTTCCGTTCCCTGCCGATGTCCCTGGGCGACGGCCAACTTGTGTGCTTTCGCCCATCGGCCGTTGCCGTCCATAATGATTGCCACATGGCGCGGCAGAGATATATTATTCGCTTCGCTCACGCATTTTCCTCCTCCGGGGGAATTTTCGGCATTCCGTCCCGAAAATAAGCCGCAACAAGCGTATCCCTGCATACCTGAATTACGCGCGGAGTAAAGCATGGGTCATCCTGCCGCTCCCCCGTAAAAATCACGATGGGATACACATCCACGGAACAGCAAACAGCCAGCGCCTGTTCAAGCGGCAGGCCCTGGCATGATGCTTGCAAAAAAAGCTGCTGTTCTTCTTCGGTCATCAGACCATCATGATCTCCTTTTCCTTATCGGCAGCGATCTTGTCTATATCCTTGATGGCGGCATCGGTAACCTTTTGCATTTCATCCTCTGCCTTGCGCTGATCGTCCTCGGTAATTTCACCATCTTTTTTGAGCTTCTTGAACTGCTCCATGGCATCGCGGCGAATGTTGCGGCTGGCAACCTTCGCATCCTCGGATGTTTTGCGTACGAGCTTGGTCAGATCCCTACGGCGCTCTTCATTCAGTTCCGGAACAATCAGGCGGATCACATGACCGTCGTTGGAAGGGTTCAGCCCAAGGTCGCTTTTCTGAATGGCCTTTTCCACGGCGGGGATCGCCTTTGCATCCCACAGTGCAATCGTCAGCATGCGGGGTTCGGGGGCGGAAATGTTACCCATCTGATTCAGCGGCGTCTGCACGCCGTAATAATCCACGGTGATGCGGTCCAGAATCTGCGGATTGGCACGGCCCGCACGCATGGACTGCATTTCGCGCTTAAAGGCTTCACGGGTCTTGGACATACGGTCCTTCGCGTCGTTGATAATTTCCTTATAAGTTGGCATTGTTCGTCCTCCTATCAAGCAAGATTGTCCGATACTATTTTACAGGTTTTCTCTCCATATGGCAAGATAAAAATATCCCGTCCGCAAAAAAACAATCGTTGCGGGCGGGATATGCCACCGTCTTTCGCAACGGAAAGGAAAATGGTTATTCCTCTTCCGGCGGATCGTTCAGGATGACTTTCAGCTTTTCCACACGCATCCCGCTGGTTTCAAGCACACGCACGGTATAGCGATCGAATGCAAACTCATCCCCCGCCTTCGGGAAGCGATCCAGCTGTTCCGTTGCCCAGCCGCCAACGGTATTGTACTCGCTGTCAAAGTCCTGCGGTTCGTAATCAAAGATGTCAAAGAGATCATAAAGATTTGCATCGCCGTCTACAATACAGGTATGCGCATCGATCTGAATAATTTCATCCTCGGCAGCATCCCGCTCATCGTAAATCTCGCCTACGATTTCCTCCATGATATCTTCCATGGTTACCATACCCAATGTGCCGCCGTACTCATCCACAACAATCGCAGCCTGCATGTGCTTATCGCGAAACTCACGAATAATGGAAGACACCATGCGTGTTTTGTGTACAAACAACGGCGGTACCATTACATCCTGCAGCGTCACTTTTTCGCCTGCCGCAATCGCCTTAACCAGCTTTTTGGTGGACATGATGCCGACGATGTTGTCAATCGTTCCCTGATAAACGGGGATGCGCGTATACTGCATCAGCTCATCCGTCAGTTTCGGCACACCATCATCCAGATCCACGGCCACCAAGTCCACACGCGGTGTCAGCACCTCCATGGCCATGGTATCGGTAATCTCAATGGCGGATTTGATCAGTTCGCCCTCTTTTTCGGTAAATACGCCCTCATCCTCAATGTTGTCCAGCAGCTCTACCAGTTCTTCCGTGGTAACATCCGGCGCTTCCTCTTTGGGTGTCCACAGGGGTGAGAGCTTTCCGACAAGCTTTTCCACCACAAACACAATGGGCGAAAAAACTTTCATAACTACTTTAAGCGGATAGGCGAAAAGGCGGGCCAGGGTATCCGCCATGCCGGATGCCACAATTTTGGGCATCGTCTCGCCGAAAATCAGCAGCAACACCGTAATGCTTGCCGTAGCGATGGCGGCACCGTTCTTCACCTGAAGGACGCGAACAAACAGCATCGTTCCGGCAGAAGATGCGGCAATGTTTACCAGATTGTTGCCGACCAACACGGCCGAAAGGGTACGAACATAATGATCGCAGATGTACTGTTCCAGCTTTGCTACCTTGCTGCCCTCTTCCGCCGCCTTATCGATGCGGAAGCGGTTCGCCTTTGCGTAGGTAATTTCGGAAGCGGAAAAGAAGGCGGAAAACATAACCAGGACACAGATCAGCAATATCAACAGCAGTGCCATTATTTTGCCGCCTCCTTCTTTTGAGGCTTCTGCGCAACGACTGCCTTACCCTCGCTGTCGTCCTCATCGTATATTTCGCCAACGATTTCTTCCAATATATCCTCCATTGTAAGCATGCCGAGGGTATGCCCCACATCATCCTGCACAATGGCCATATGCGCACGGCGAGCACTCATGCCCTCAAACACATGGCTGATGAGCATATCCGGCCGGACAAAATAGGGCCTTGTCAGCGTCTCCCGCACATCAAAAGTTGTGCCGTTCATCAGCTTCCACAGGCATCTTACCGAGCGCAGAATGCCGATCACATGATCGGGATTGCCGTCATACACCGGAAAGCGGGAATACTTGTTGTCCAGCAGAATCTTTTTCAGCGATTCATGATCAATGTTCACGGGAATTGTAACCATGTTTTCCCGCCGCGTCATGACTTCGCCTGCCACAATATCGCCGAAATCGATCGCGGACTTGATAATCGATGATTCCTCATGGTCGATCACGCCGTCCTCTTCGGCATCCGTTACAATGGATGCAAATTCATCCTCGGTAACCGACGGCTCATTTTCGCCATGACGATTCAGGATTTTTTTGACGAACGAACCCAAGCCTGTCAGCAGCAGGGCAACAGGCTTCAGGATGATCATCATGATTTTCAGGATCAGCGATACTCTAAGAATATACGCGTCGCTGTTTGTGCGCGCGAAATTCTTCGGAATGGTCTCACAGCACAGGAAAACCGCCAGTGTGGAAAAGACAGTGGCAACCACAGAACCAACATCGCCGATGGCATTTACCGCCACAATTGTGGCAACCGACGCAGCGGTCGTATAGATGACATTGATGGCAATCAAAAGGGTAACAACCGCGCGATCAAACTGATCCAGTATGCCCACCACACGGGCAGCGCGCTTATCACCATCATCCGCCAATACCTGCATGCGTATGCGATTGCAGTAGGAGAGGGCCGTTTCCGTACCGGCAAAGAACCCGCCTGCCAGCAGCAGGCAGAGAAAGAGGAGACTTCGTGGGACCGCATCGTCCATAGAACGAGATCACTATCCTTTGTTAAAATAAATTTGCCTTTTCATTATGCCATATTTTGCCCGCAATTGCAATACCTCAATGCAAATATTAGCGAAATAGGGCGAATCAATGCGTGTTCATCTCCATCATGTTCTTGCCGTTTGGGTTGTCTTTTGTGTTTGTCTATGATAGAATAATACTTGGCAAAACACATTGAAAAATATAAAGGAGGTCGTTTTATCGATGCTTCAGCAAGCGGCTTTTAAGGGCAATTCGCCCCTTTTGAAGGGTGGCCTGCATTGCCACACCACCCGTTCGGATGGGAAGGGTGCCCCCGAAGATGTGATTGCAATGCACGCGCAGCACGGCTATGATTTTCTTGCGATTACGGATCATCGCATCTACAACTACAAAAATTATCTTCCCGAAAGCGATGTGCTGATTATTCCCGGCACGGAAATCGACCGGAATATCACCAACCACCACAATGTTCACTGCTTCCATACCGTATGGCTCGGCCCCGAAAAGCCGGAAAATCCATACGAGCAGGATCAGACATTCCCCCGCGGCTATGTGCAGAATCAGCAGGAATTTCAGTATCTGCTGGATGAGGCACACCGCAGCAAGCAGATGACCTTCTATTGCCATCCGCAGTGGAGCGGCACATTTGCCCGCGAATTTGAGCAGCTGCAAGGCATTTTTGCCATGGAGCTGTGGAACACAGGCAGTGTGCTGGAATGCGGAGTGGACTTTAATAACGGCCCCATCTGGGATGAGCTTTTGTGCCAGGGCAAGCATATCTGGGGTGTTGCCGTGGATGACGGCCACAGCATGGACCAGCATTGCCGCGGCTGGGTGCGTGTGAATGCCGAAAAGAATGTGGATGATATCCTCCGTGCTCTGCGTGAAGGTGCATTTTATTCCTCCACCGGCCCCGAAATTTATGATTTTTACATTGACGATGACAAAATTGCCCATGTCAAATGCTCGCCGTGCGCATCTGTCAAGTTTTATTGTTCACGCGTGACAAAATTGCTCAGCCACGCAGACGGATCCCCCATTACCGAAATCGCGATGGAGCGTCCTCTGCGGGATGATCTGTTCTATCTGCGTGTAGAAGTAACAGACACCGATGGCCACGTTGCCTGGTCAAACCCGATATTTCTGGAGGAAACCCGTTAAAAAATCGATGCGGAGATGGTTGACATCTCCGCATCAATTTTCTTTTTGAAGCTTACTTGCCGAAGAGACCCTTTACGCTGTCCAGCACGTTCTTTACGTCATCTACCTTGATCTTGGCCTTAACGCCGTCCACAATCTTCTGGATTGCTTCGTCGGGAAGATCAACGCCCAGCAGCTTTTCCACCGTCTTGACCGGCTCGCTCTGGAAGGAAGAGAGCAGGTCCTTGTCGCTCTGCAGCTTCTTTATGATTTCTTCGATCTTGGCTTTAACATCCATGGTTCATGCTTCCTTTCTGTATTCGGATATGGATATCATATCGCAAAAAGCAGGAAAATTCAAGCAAAAAAGCAAATTTGCTCACTTAAAAGGAGCGAAAGGGTTTCCCCTTCCGCTCCGCTTGCTTGATTTGAATTATTCGATTACAAGGTTCGCAGTCTGGCCGCCGAGTTCGATGGTGTACTCACCGGCATCTAGGGTGATTTCCATCTGGACAACACGCCAGCTGCCGCCTTCGACGGTCATGATCTTCTCGGCAACAACTTCGCCGTTGGCCTTGAGCTGTGCGGTGGTGATGCCGTCAGCGCCGTTATTGCGCAGCAGGGCATACACGGTGAAGGGCTCGCCGGCCTTGGCCTGGTTGGAGAGGGTGGTCTGTGTGGTGGTGGAAGAGCCGGACTCAACCTCGGTGGTTACCTGCACGGTAGGCACGATCAGGCAGGAATACTTGAATTCGGGATCCTGGCCGTAGCTCATGCCAAACTGATAGGTGATCAGCGGATCACCCCAGTTGCTGGGAGAAGCGTGGTTGGGATCATCTTCCATGGTGGCCTGTATCATCAGACGGACATAGGGAGAAGCACCCTGATCGCCGGCCAGATCCTTCCACTGGTCATTGTCGGAAACAGTGTCACGGGCGATTTCCTTGGTGATGATGCCGCCGGGCTCCACAACGCCGTAGAGCAGATCGACATAAACCCAAGGAGCAGTGGTGGTAACGAAGCCGCCCTCGGTAGAACCGTGGTCAGCACCCTGGCTGTAGCTCAGGTACAGCAGTGCATCGGCGCTTTCGATGGCATACTGCGTAGGATCGGTGGTGTTGAGGGTCAGAACGATGGGCTTGCCGTAGTCCTGAGCATCCTCGATGAACAGCTCTGTAGCGTCGTTGATGCTGCCGAAGTCGCCCACGACTACATCAGCTTCTTCCATGGATTCAACAATGGTAACGCCCTTTTCGGTCATGTACTTGATGTAGCCTTCCTTGGCAGCAGAGCTGGAAGCATCAATGTACACCTTCTTATCGGTGGTCAGGGGCAGGAGGTTATTGTCGTTCTTGATCAGAACGGCGGATTCAGCCTGCAGACGCTCGGTCAGCGCAACCTCTTCGGGGTTGCGGGCAGCGCGCAGTTCTTCGTCATTGGTAGGAGCAACGGGGTTTTCAGTCCATTCGGCGCTGGCGCAGATTGCAACAGCTTCGTCAACGTCGCAGTAGGGGTTTTCGAACAGGCCCTTGTTGAACTTGAACCGCAGGATGCGGGTAGCAGCCTGGTCCACATTGGCCTTTTCTACTTCACCGGTAGCCAGACCGTCAATGATGGCCTGCGGATAGTTGGAGGAAGGAGAGGATTCCCAGTTGCTGTAGTCACGAATCATGGAACCGGAGCCGAACATATCGGTGCCGTTGGCCAGTGCATCATTGTACAGCCAGCCGATGGTCATCTGACCCAGGTCAACGCCTTCAGATGTGATGCCGGTCATACGGCCGGGGTTGCTGGGGCCACCCCCCAGTGCCCACCAGTCGGACACGACTACGCCGTCAAAGCCCAGGGTGTCACGCAGGTAACTCATGGTTGCCTTATCCCACTTAACGTCTACGGTGTTGCTGATGCCGGTGCCGCCGCAGTTGGTCATAACCCATTCGGAGCCGGCAGACAGAGCGGCCTTCCAGCCGACCATCCAATTGTCAAAGTTCTGGGCTACGGAGCGGGCTTTGCCGAAGGAGCTGTCGCCGCCGCGGCCGATCCAGTGCTTGGTGCAGGAGGCAAGTCCGTTTTCTTCCAGACCGCGGATTTCCTCGTGTACAACAGAGGCGATGAGTTCGGGGTTCTCACCATACTGAGCGCCGATTTCGTTGGCATAGGGCTCGAAGGTTACATGAATACCAATGGCACGCATGGCTTTGCCGTAGAAGGAAGCCAGCTCATACGCCAGTTCGGGATCATTGGCAGTGCCGAACGCTTCATGAGACTTATCGATGTAGCCGCCGAAAGCGTTGTACTCACGGTCGGAGGTGATCACCATGGGGACGCCCAGACGCTCGGCTTCCGCAGCCGCCTGCAGGTTGTTCAGGGTGTTGGTGATGGTGACGGGGGTGCCGTTCAGATTGAACAGCTGGCAGGTCAAGGCGTATTCCTTGATCATGGTGCGGGCATCGGCAAGCTGCGTGTTAACGCAGAACAGCAGGCCGACTTCTTCTTCCGCGGTCATCTGGCTGATCAGGTCGGCAACACGCTCATCGGTGTCCTTGCGCCAGTCTTCGTACACATCCAGCTGGCCGTTGCTGTTCAGATCCTTGAATTTCAGGCCGTCTACATCCAGGATAGCGGTGGTGCCTTCCATGTAGGAAAGTTTCACCTGACCGGTGGTTTCATCCGCCTCGATAACGGAAAATTCGCAGTTGGATTCAAGATAAGCTTCCTCAGCGGCAGCAGCTTCGCTGTCCACTTCGCTGGCGCGGATGTCCATTACTTCGTTTGCGCCAACCGGCTCATCCGTGGCGGTAGCTTCCGCGAAGGCACCGCCGAAGCAGCTAAGCAGCATGACAACGGCCAAGAGGAGAGAGAGTTTCTTCATGTGTGTTTCTCCTTTCATGCGTGAACGATCTGCACTTTAACGCATTTTCTCCGTTTCCCGAACAGGAGACTTGCCGCATGCAGATTCTTCTGCCTACACTCTATCACATTGTTTTACATTGTAAACAGGAAAAGGCTGCACATATAATGGCAGTTTTTAATACAGGAAAAACAAAATTGCAAAATCGATAACCGAAGGTGAAAAAAACGACACTTTTCCGCGTCAATGCAGACAAATGTGTACAATTTGTAAACATGCCTCGATTTTTCGCAAAAAAACGGACGGGCCAAGTTGACCCGTCCGCAGGAAAGTACGATTTTATGATTATTCCGCCAAAGTTACAGAACCCCACTCGCTGGGATTGCTGTTGATCTTCTGGGTGCCGGTCCATGCCATCTGCGGAATGTATTCCGTGCCGGGGCAGGGGTAGCTGATATCGGTGATAGCGAAATCGCAGCTCAGGGTATCACCAACGGCAGGAGTGTACACGGCGATCTTCTTGTTAGAGAAACAGGTCCAAGGAACAATAGCTTCCCATGTGAAGCCGGTGGCGGTCATCTGCACGGCACACTGATAGCCGTCCAGCACGCTTTCGCCGCCGTCCATACCCATGCTGACATAGCGCTGACGCACGTCCTTGTTGGGCAGCATAGAGCGGTCAACAGCGGTATCCCAATAGCCTTCATCCATGATAAAGTATACCAGGAAGTCATTGGTAGCATATTCCGTACGCTCGGGATCGGCGGTCGGATCGGTGGAGATGTACAGCTTCAGGTTGTCTTCGCCGTCGATTTCCAGCATCTCGATAGCGCCCAGCGGGGTATCCTCGGTTACATCCGCGGCGATGTAGAGGTTCTCTTCATCCCAGGACAGATAGAACTTGGCGGAGCAGTCATTGGCACCCTGCCAGAAAACGAGATCACGGATGACCTGAGAGGCGTCCTCCACAACAGCGGGGGAATCCAGGTTCCAATCCTCCAGGCTGCCGTCGATGACAATGTTGTTGGCCTTGTGTGCGGTAATGTTGGGACGGGCGGCGGTCTCCGCCATGGCGGGAACGGCCAGCGTCAGCACAGCCAACGCAACGGCAATGATCTTAATCAGCTTTTTCATAGCTTTCTCCTTTCATCAGCAAGGGCACTATGCCCCCGCATGCCTCTTTTCGACACTACTATCATACCAGATTTTCGGCAACTGTAAACAGGATATTTACACACAGATCGTTGGAAAATCCAAAACAGAGGCACTTAATCGGTCAGACCGAAGCTGTCGGAGGCCTTGCTTTCATCCATCGGCAGATCCAATGTGTTCTTCACCCAGACGCTGCCGCTGAGTGTGCCGTTGATTTCAACGCTCGTCTTTGCGCTGCCGGTAAAGGTATTGCCGCTGAAACGGCTGAAGGCAATATCGCGCAGGTACAGGGCGCAGCAGCGGCTGCCTTCAAACAGGTTATCCGCAATATCAAAGGAAACATTCCCGTATGCCATCACGGCCACCCAGTTGTTCTTCATCGTGTTGTCGGTGAAGGATACGGGCGTAGCATCCAGGCGCACGCCGCACACGGTACAGTCCGTAATCGTGCAACCGTTCATCAGCACATGGCCTTCCTTTTGCAGGTTGAAGCCGTTTTCGCAGTTGATCGCGCTGCAGTTCTGCAGCACATTTCCGCTGCCGCAAGCCATAAAGTATCCTTGCCCCGTGCCCGATACCGTGCAGTCAATCATGGCGCTGTCATTAATGAAGGAAAAGAACAGCCCCTGATCGCAATCGGTCGCAACGCACTCTTTCAGCAGGATGTGCTGACTTGCGCGGATATCCAGGCCATGGTTGGTCTGAGAAGAGGAGCACCCTTCCAGCAAGCCGCTGTCGCACTTGGCCACATAGATGCCAAATACGCCGCAGCGGTCGGCACGGCTGTTTTCAATGGTGACATGATGATTATAGGTAAGCACCATGCCCATGGAACAGTCCGAAACATCCGCATTGCGGATGATGACTTCATCGCAGTCGCAGCAAATCACTTCGCCCGCATTTTCGGGAACTTCCACTGTTTCCTGCGAAACCGCATAGAAAAGCGGCTTGCCGTTCACCATCGTGTTTTCAATGGTATGGCTGGTAAAATAGGCAACGTCCTCGCCTACCTCAAAAAGGCCGGTCAGCACGGGCTTGCCCTTGCTGGTTTCGGAAAGCGGAGGCCCTGCCAGGGAAATGCCGCAGCCGGTGAAGGCACAATCCCGTACCGTCATCCGATAAATGCCGCCGCACCACATGCCGCAGGAGGATGTGCGCCAGGCTTCATCCGCCAGGGATATGCTGCAATTTTCTACCAGCATATCATCGCCGATGGCATAAAGCCCCGT
Source organism: bacterium (assembly GCA_963624325.1). GTDB lineage: Bacteria > Bacillota > Clostridia > Christensenellales > Aristaeellaceae > SFMI01. The sequence goes on along the minus strand of CAVFPH010000023.1, from coordinate 7,956 downwards.
ACGGCGGAAACGAATATCCAGTCCCCGCAGCACAACATTGTCCGCTTCAATGCGGATTGCCGCCTTGAAAGCGGGGGCATCGATAACAGGCAATGCGCCCTCCGCAGCCCGAAGCGTGATGCTCTTGTTGATGATCAGCGGGAAGGTCTCCCGCGCATCCGAATAGGTGCCGTCCCCCAGTTCAATGATATCGCCGTCGGCGCACTGTGACAGTGCATCGGTGATGCTCATGCCGTCCGGCGAAAGAGTATAAACCTCCGCATCGGCAAGAAGCGGCAGAACCAGCAATAGGAGCAAAAGCACCGTTAACCGAAGAATTCTCTTCACCTTGAATCACCGCTTTTCATAGTGAAAGCCGGGAGGCGGCTTTCGTCGCCTCCCGGTTTCGCATAAGTGTTTTGATTATTCAACCACGATGGTAGCGCTCAGATCGCCAACCGTGATGGTATGTTCACCGGCCTCCAGAACGATGTCCATGGAGATCACGCGGAACTGACCTTCGGTCAGGCCAACCAGCTTCTCAGCGATAACGGAATCGCCATCCTTCACCTCAACGGTGATGATGCCGGCGCCGCTGCCCTTGTTCTCGGCGACGAAGTTGATTTCGAAGGGCTCGCCGGCCTTGGGGTTGGTGTTCACAACAGAGTTCTGGGTGCTGGTGGAGCCATAGGACTCAACCTCAACGGCTTCCACATGCTGAGGCAGGGTGAGCAGGCTCAGCTGGATGTCGGGAACGTTGGTGTAGCTCATGCCGTAATCGGTGGTAACAATCACATCACCCAGGTTGTTGGGCATTTCGATGGTGGGGTTGTTCTTAGCCAGCATGGCCATGTACAGGCGGGTCTTGTTGTCCACGCCGATATCATCCTGCAGCTCGCCCCAAGAGAGGGTCTCATCATCCGTATTGTAAGCCAGTTCGAACAGGGTCTTGCCGGTGGGTTCCTTCTCGCCGTAGAGCATTTCAACGGTGACGGAAGGCGTTACGTAGCGATAGAAGGAACCGATGGAAGAACCATGGTCGGGGGTGTTGCGGTAGGTCTGCATAATCAAAGCATCGGCATCCATGAAGGCCTGCAGATCGGGCTCGGAGGAGTTGGTGCCTTCGAAAACGGTAACGATGGCAACACCGGCATCCTGAGCATCTTCGATCATCAGTTCATAAGCATCATTGAAGCTGGAGACTTCGATTACGCACACATCAGCCTCTTCCAGGGAGCTGACCAGCGTGCCTCTTGCGGCGAACGCAGCGCTCAGCTTTTCCTTGCTGGCATCGGCGGTGGAATCAACATACACCTTCTTGTCGGCAGACAGAGGCAGAACGTCGTCATTCTTGAGCAGGATGGTGGACTCAACCATCAGCTGCTCTTCCATCGCGGTGATTTCGGGACGGCGCAGCGCGTCGATTTCCTCGTTGTTCATGGGGATGGTTTCGGTATTGGCAGCGGCTTCGCCGATCACGGCAACAGCCTCTTCCCAGTCACGATAGGGGTTCTCAAAAATGCCAAGGTCAAACTTGTTCTTCAGGATGCGGGCAACGTGTACATCCAGCTCTTCCTCGGTGTACTTGCCGGCCTCGATTTCGGCAATGATTGCATCGGGATGGTAGCAGTTGCCGATTCCATCATCCGTTTCGTTGATTTCCGCACCCTTGCAGGCGCCATAGCAGCTGAACATATCGATGCCTACATCCAGGATCAGGGTGTAGCGCTCGCCCAGGGTCAGGGTGGAGATGTCAATGCCATCGGTCGTGATGCCGGTCTTGCTCATCAGAGAAGAAGCGGACAACGGCCAGTCAAGGCAGATGATGCCGTTGTAGCCAAGGTCATCACGCAGCAGGCTGTAGGTTTCCTTGTCGAAGTAGGTCTGCAGGCCTTCAGTGCGGCCAACGTTGTTGTTGGTCATGACCCATTGGGTGCCGGCATCCACAACGGCCTTCCAACCGATCATCCAGCTGTCAATCAGGTCAGCGGGAGAACGGGCAGCAGTATAGCTGTTGCGGCCGCCGCGGGCGATGAAGTGCTTGGAGTGGCTGTTGAAGCCGTTATCTTCGTAAGCGCGGGTTTCCAGAGCGGACATCTTGGCAATGTAGTTAGGATCATCGCCGTAGAAGGAGCCGATCTCGTTGCCATAGCCGTGGAATACCTGGTGATAACCGAGAGCTACGGATTCCTTGGCGTATTCGCTGTACAGGTTGTAGAGCAGCTCTTCGTCACGGGCAATGCCGAAGGCATAGTGCGCAGCGTCGATCATGCCGCCCCAGGTGTTGTAGGTGCGGTCGCCGGAGAACACCACGGGGATGCCCAGCTCGGTATCCTCAGCGATGGACTGGATCTTGTTGAGAACATCCAGCTGATCCTTGGGCATGCCGGTCATGGCAGCGATCATGGTGGTCTCATACATGGTCTTGATCTGGTATGCTACAGGAGCATAGGTAACGCCGTCCACCACGATGTAGGGATCGGCCTCGTTGTTCATCTGCTCACTGTCGGGCTGGATGAAGGCCACGCCGGTCTGACCGGTGGATAAATCATCCTTGGAAAGGTTGGTAACGGTGATGCCGTTCTTGCCGCCGATACCGCCGAAGGACAGGGTGCCGGTCTTCTGCTCAAGGCTCATCTTGGTCAGCAGATCCGCAACGCGCTCTTCAGAGGTCAGGCGCCAGTCTTCATAAGCATCCAGGGCACCGTTGCCGTTCATATCCTTGAACCATTCGCCATCCACCTGCATGAACTTGTCGGCAGATGCGGCGCTCAGACGGGGACGATCGCCTTCCGCTTCAATATAATAGAAACCGGAAGCACTTTCCTTGATGGGGGAGGTTTCGGCAAGTCCGGTCAGACCGATAGAGGTCAGCACCATAACAACTGCCAAAAACAGAGACAGTTTCTTCATAGAAATAAACTCCTTTCATGTTTTGAGGCTATCTCAGCCTTATGGTATTATTTTACGACAAAAGTTTTTCATATCAATAGGAAAATCTTTTACAGCAAATCAAAATAATGTGGACAAGTGCCGCATAATAAAAATATCCGGCACACATGTATGGAAAATTCGGTCAAGTGCTGTATTTTCATAAGAAATATGATACAATATTACCAGATCAAACAGCTTGGGAGGGGTGCTGCTATGTATCGTGTCTTGATTGTGGATGACGAAATGCCCGCGCTGCGCTTTATTCAAAGCATCATCGAACAGTTTGCCCACAATTTTCAGGTGGTCGGAACGGCTGGCAGCGGCGAGCAGGGCTTTCAGTATCTGGAGCAGCACCCGGTGGATCTGCTGATCACGGATATCGGCATGCGCGGCATGAACGGCATCGAACTGGCGCAGTCTGCCCGCGCCATGCAGCCCAATATCCACATTGTCATCATCAGCGGCTACGGAGAGTTTGAGTACGCACAGGGAGCAATCCAAGCCGGGGTGGACGATTACCTGCTAAAGCCCGTCAGCATCAGCAAAATGACCGCCATTCTGCAGGCAATTGAAAAGAAAATAGATGCCAGTTCCTCCGATATGGCTGCAACAATCCTGCCTGCCATCGCCTGCGGTCAGCCCTATTCCAAGAAAAACGCCTCTCAGCTGTATCGTCAAAAAACCTTCTACTTTGCCCTGATTCGCTGGGGCAACCTTGATTTGCGTCTTCCGCGCGCATTGGGCGCAACCTCCATGGTATTTCCCAAGGATGAGCATTATGAGATTCTGCGTGGGCGGGACGATGACGAGCGCATTTTGATCTCCCCCGACATGCCGATAGACGAGTTTATCAGCAATTTGAGCGTATACATGACAAAGCCCGGCAATCTGCCCACATGGACCGCCGTATATACCCCGAAAGCACGAGAGATCGAGTCCCTTCCCAGCTTTATCGAATGGGCCATCCAGATGATGCAAAGCAAAGCCGTCATCGGAAAGCATCAGATCATCCGTTATTCAGGCGGGACAGCATCCGATGAGCATCAGCGGCTTCCCGCCTCGGATCTGAAACAGCTGGTATATTTTATCAGCATGGGCAAATTCCGTATGATCAAGGAGTATTTTGTTTCCCTCGCCGTGGATTGGGAGCACAAGCAGACCCCGCAGATTCAGGCATGGCACATGATTCGGCAGATCATCTACCAAACCGTCTCGGTGTATCCGCCGCTGAGCAATCAATTGGAAGAAATGCTGACAGAATTCGGCGATATCATCCGCTGTGCCGGCTCCTATGGTGATTTGATGTCAAGTGTCTATACCCTGCTGTTTGAAAACGGGAATATCCGGGACCGCAAGCTGTCCCCGCAGGAATTGTATGACTACGCTGTAAAGTATATTGATGAAAACTATGCGCAGCCCCTCAGTATGCAGAGCGTATGCGATGAAATCGGCATATCGCAAACCTACCTGAGCCGCCTTTTCCGCAAGTACAGCGATACTACCTTTAATGCCTATCTGACCCGCCGCCGCATGGAAGCCGCCATGAAGCTGCTTGAGGAAAAGCCGGACCTGCTGCTGCGCGATGTTGCGGCATGCGTAGGTTATGATGATTCCAGCTACTTTACCAAGGTATTCCACCAGTACACCGGCAAAACGCCGTCTCAATTCACGTCGGAAGACTAAGATACCGGCCATGTTTGCAGCCGAATGTCTGCCATGCAGGCACATACGCCTTATTTTTTCTTCAATCTCATCCGAAAATCTCTAATTTTCGCTTGCATGTTGGAGTAAAAATGTGCTATAATACTCTTCGTGTGAAACGGACGGTCCTCTGTCGGCAAAACGCTTCACTTTGAAGCGGTCGGGTATGAACGTCTATGAGGGAAGGAGGAACACTCACAATGAGCGAAATCATCAAGTCCATCGAGAAGGAACAACTCCGTACCGATCGGCCCGACTTCAACGTTGGCGACACCCTGCGTGTGTTCGTGAAGGTTGTTGAAGGTAACCGCGAACGCCTTCAGGCGTTTGAAGGAACTGTCATTGCCCGCCGCAACGGCTCCTGCCGTGAAACTTTCACGGTGCGCCGTGTCAGCTACGGTATTGGCGTAGAGCGCACGTTCCCGCTGCATTCTCCCCGCGTTGATCATATCGAGATCATCCGCCGCGGTAAGGTGCGCCGTGCAAAGCTCTATTATCTGCGCGGTTTGCAGGGCAAGGCTGCCAAGATCAAGGATGTCAGCCGCGATTAATTCCCTGTTTTCGGGTAAAAACGAGGGTATCTTCGGATGTCCTCGTTTTTTTATCCGCAAATGCTTCAAAAAGTCTCAAATGGGGCTTGACTTTAGGCGAAAAAAATGTTAAAGTACCCATGGCTCGAAAAGAGCCCGTGCCACAGACAGCAGGTACGCGAAAGCGTTCAATGGCAATGCCGCCCGCCGAGGTACAAGCGCATGATTGTGTTTTATGCCCTTGTGCCATGCACAGGGGCTTCTTTTTATCCATGGCCGGACGGAAGGTGAAACAAGAAATGAGCAAGAACCTTGACGCAAAGAAGGTCGTTGTGTCCGAAATCAGCGAAAAGCTGAAGAACTGCCAGAGCATGGTAGTCGTGCACTTTAACGGCATCACCGTGGAGGAAGTCACCGAACTGCGCAATCAGTTCCGTGCTGCCGGCGTTGAATACTGCGTGCTGAAGAACACGCTGGTTCGCCGTGCGTTGGATGATATGGGTATCACCGGTTTGGATCACACCCTGTCCGGTCCCAGCGCTTATGCTTTCGGCATGAAGGATCCCGTATCCCCCGCGAAGATCGTTTACGACTTCATCAACAAGAATAAGGACGACGGTCGTCTGTCCGTAAAGGCCGGATTGATGGATGGCGAAGTGCTGGATGTCAATCAGGTCAAGGCCCTGAGCGAACTGCCCTCCAAGGAGGTGCTGCTGTCCCGTTTGGTTGGCAGCCTGCAGGCGCCCGTGGCAAAGCTGGTCTACTTCCTGGAGGCACTGCGCAAGCAGCAGGCCGGCGAGGAGTAATTGCCGCTTGAATCTCGTTTTTCAATCATCTACATCAAATTATTGGAGGTCATTCTCATGACTCATGAAGAATTTATCAATGCCATTAAGGGCATGAGCGTTATCGAGCTCATGGATCTCGTTAAGGCACTGGAAGCCGAATTCGGCGTATCCGCTGCCGCTCCTGTTGCCGCTGCCGCCGCTCCCGGTGCTGCCGCTGCCGCTCCTGCCGAAGAGCAGACCGAATTTGACGTCGTTCTGGTTGACGCCGGCTCCGAGAAGATCAAGGTTATCAAGGTTGTACGTGAAGTCGTATCCGGCCTGGGCCTGAAGGAAGCCAAGGAATTCGTGGAATCCGCTCCCAAGACCATCAAGGAAGCCGTTTCCAAGGACGAAGCCAAGAAGATCGCCGATCAGTTTGCCGCCGTTGGCGCAAAGTGCGAGATCAAGTAATTTCCTTTGGAATTCGCCGCCGTGCTGCGTATGCAGTGCGGCGGTTTTGCTTATAAAAAAAGATCGCTGGAGCGACCTTTTTCTGTTATAATAATGCAGCGGGTTTGAAACAACCATCCCGCAATTTCAGCTTACAGAGTAAATCCGCCGTCCACGGTCAATGTCTGCCCGGTAATAAAGGCCGCGCGATCACTGAGCAAAAACTCCGCTGCATACGCTACATCCTGCGCCGTGCACAATCGCCCAAGCGGGGTTTCCTCTGCCAGCGAGCGCTTGTCCTCTTCGGAATAGCAGGCCATCATGTCGGTATCCACGGTTCCGGGCGCAATGCAGTTGACCCTTACGCCCGAAGGGCCGACCTCCTTGGCAAGGGAGCGTGCCATGCACTGCAACCCGGCTTTGGTGGCGGAATAGACTGTCTCGCAGGAGGCACCGACATTCCCCCACATGGACGAAATCAGCACGATGCTTCCATGTGTATTGCGCAGATGCGGCAAGGACTCCCGCACGCACAGAAAAGCGCCGCGCAGGTTGGTATCGCACAGGTTTTCGTATTCCGCAGTCGGCATCTCCTCCGTCAGGCCTGTCCATGCCGTTCCCGCATTGCAAATGAGGGCATCCAAATGCTTGAAGGCTGCAATTGCCTCCGCCATCATCGTCTTTACTTGCGTCTCATCGCGCACGTCGCAGTTCACCGCAAGCGCGCCCGTCTCCCGTGCAAGTACTTCCGCCTTTTCCCGATTGCTTTTATAGCAGAACATTACACGCCAGCCCTGCGCAGTAAAGTACCGCACCATTTGTGCGCCGATCCCGCGTGTACCGCCGGTAATAATCATTGTTTTCATCCTTACCACCCCAAGTTATTATAACGCATCCGCTGTACTGCGGTCAACGGCAGAAAGGAAACCGTTATGCCAGATTATGCGTCCCTTTCCCGGCTTTTGCCGGATGTTCCCCTTGTCATTCTTCCGGAAACACTTTCCACCAACGCCGATGCCCGCACGATTTTGCTAAACGGCGGGGCAAACGGCACCCTGGTTGTGGCCGGCCGTCAAAAGGGCGGACGCGGCCGAATGGGCCGGACATTTTGTTCCGAAGAAGGCGGTTTGTACATGAGCATTTTGCTTCAGGGAGCATATCCTGCCGGCCGACTTACCACGCTCTGTGCCGTGGCTGTATGCCGAGCCACGGAACGGCTGACTGCCATGAAGCTTGATATCAAGTGGGTCAACGATGCCCTGCTGGATGGCAAAAAAGTGTGCGGTATCCTGTGCGAAGGCGTTTGGAATGGCAGCGAGCCGCTTGGCATGATCGCCGGAATCGGGATCAATCTCAGTCAGCCTGCTTTCCCGCCGGAGCTTTCCCCCATCGTACGTTCGCTGTACCCGGAAGGCAATGCCCCTTGCAGCCACGCTGAGCTGTGCGCGGCTGTTTATCGCGAAATAATGGATCATCTCCCTCTGCTGCCCAATCATATGCCCGAATACCGTGCGCGCTGCATTACCCTTCACCGCACTGTTGCCTGGCAGCAGAATGCTACTGTTCATACGGGGTATGCCGTCGATGTGGATGAT
>CAVFPH010000022.1:0-25790 GCA_963624325.1 bacterium | reverse complement strand
GGCCACCAAGAACACGCTGATATACACTGCCGTTGTTGTTCCTATCTCGCTTTTACTGGCCTTTTCCATCGCGCTGATGATTCTTCCCTTTCCCCGCAAGGTTCAATCTGTATTTAAGTCCATTTACTATCTGCCTGGCATTGCCTCGGGCGTGGCGCTGTCGGTGGTATGGCTGTGGATTTACGATTCTTCCCCGCAAGGTCTGTTTAACCAAGTGCTGACATTCCTGCATATTCCGACGCAAAACTGGCTATCCTCCAGCAAGACATCCATGATTTCCCTGATGTTTATGGCGCTCATGTCCGGTCAGGGAAGCAACATTATCATCTACATCGCCGCGTTGCTTGGCATTGACAACAGCTATTTCGAGGCCGCCGAGCTGGACGGGGCAACCTTCATGCAAAAAGTGCGCTATATCGTGTTTCCGCTGGTAAAGCCCACCACGCTTTTCTTGCTCGTGACAGGTGTGATCGGCTCTTTCCAGGTGTTTATGAACGCATTTATGATGACCGGCGGCGGTCCTGATAACAGCACCACCATGATCGGCCTGTTAATCTACAAAAATGCGTTTGAGTATTCCAAGTATGGTTTGGCCTGCGCACAGGCTATTCTGCTGACAATCGTGATTGCAATCATCTCGCTCCTGCAGTTCAAACTGATGGGCGTGGATGTTGAATATTAAGGGGGCTGGCATATGGCATCTACAGGTTTGTACTCCCAGCACCGCAATAACCGAGCACTGCTGCACCTGCGAAATGCACTGATCGCATTGGTTTTGGTTATTTTTGCCGTTCTTGCGCTGTTCCCGATTTTTTACATGATTACCTCATCTTTCGGTCCCGCAATTGCCACAGCCGGCAATATGCGCACGATCTTTCCATCGCGCTGGACGTTTGACTCCTACATTGCCTTTTTCAACTTCAACCAATATTCCATTCGTTGGATCGGCAACAGCTTTATCACATCCGTCAGCACCGTGATCGGCAATGTCGTCTTTGCCTCCATGGCAGGCTATGCATTTGCCAAAATCCCCTTTAAAGGCAGAAAATTTCTTTTCGGTCTCATTCTGGTTGCCATGATGATTCCCTATCAGGTAACCCAGGTACCGCTTTATATTCTGGTCGTGAAAGATTTCAAAATGTCCAATACCTATGCCGCATTGATCCTGCCGGGCATCGTCACATCCTACAATGTGTTCCTGTCCAAGCAGTTCTTCGCCGGCATACCGACTCCCCTGCTTGAAAGTGCAAAGCTGGATGGCTGCAGTCATCCCGGCATTTTTATCCGCATTGTTCTTCCCTTGTCCAAAACCGTATTGGCAGTTATGGCAATCAACACATTCATGTCCTCCTGGAACACTTTCTTCTGGCCGTTCCTGGTTACAAGCAAGGATTACATGTACACCATTCAGGTAGGGCTCAAAACCTTCAAGTTCTCCAACGAGACGCTGTTCTCCCCCATGATGGCTGGTGCCACGCTTTCCGCGCTTCCCATGTTTGTTCTGTTTTTCACGCTGCAAAAGTACTTTTTGGAAGGCGTCACCATTGGCGCCGTGAAAGGCTGAGTATGCAAATCAGACACTATATTGCCACAGATGCGCCGGCCGTGCTCCGATTGTGGAACACGGCCGCTGTGCATGCCGGATATGCCTCTCTGCATGAAAATGAGCTTCGCCCACTCCTCCTGGAGCACCCGGATTTCAGCCTTGCTCACACATTTGTTCTGGAAGAAGACGGGCTGCTTTGCGGTTTTATCAACGGCTGTACGGGAGATCATTTGGCGCACGGTGTTGTGCGTGGCTATGTCAGCTGTCTTCTGCTAAGCAGTGAACACGATACAGATGAAAATGCCTTTGCCCTACTCTCTGCGCTTGAGGATTCCTTCCGCGCTGCCGGAAAGAGTGTGTCGGCAGTCACCTTTTTTAACCCGATCCGTCTGCCTTGGATCATCCCCGGCACCCCGGGCCACCAGCACAACAATATGCCGGGTATCCCCCACGATTTGCCGCTATATCAACGTATGCTGAAAGCGGGATACCGCGAAGGTGCTACCGAAATGGCCATGTATTTGGATCTTTCGGGCTATAGCTATCCGGCCGCGCTGCTTGAAAAAGAGAAGACAATGGCAGCGGACGGATATACCGTAGCACCTTATCAGCCCGATTTGCATGTCGGGCTGGAGGAAATGCTTGCTGCTCTTGGCAACAGCATGTGGAGCAGCGAAATTCCAGCTGCCGCCAAGGCAGGGCAGTATCTGCTGGTTGGTCTGAAGGGCAATACGGTGGCGGGATTTACCGGTCCCGTATATCCGGAACCGACTGGCCGCGGATACTTTGCCGGCATCGGCGTAGCTCCGGCATATGAAAAACATGGATTGGGCACGCTGCTATTCAATCGGCTTTGTCTTGCGGAGCGGGAGTGCGGCGCGCAGTACATGTCCCTGTTTACAGGGACAGAGAACCCTGCGCAGCGCATATACCGCGCAGCAGGCTTTACTCCGCGGCGTTATTTTGCCGTAATGATAAAGGAGCTGTAATGTATGAGCAAAACAATTTTGGCCATCGGTGCACACATCGGCGATATGGAATTAACTGCCGGTGCTTTGCTTGCTTCCTGCGCGGTTTCGGGCGGGCATGCCGTTACACTTGCCCTCACAGCCGGTGAAAAAGGCGCTTCGGCAGGTGCAGATGTTTCCGCATATCGGCAGGAAAAGATCAGCCAAGCCGAAGCCTTTATGCATGACCTCGGCGGTGAAGCGATTGTGCTCGATCATGCCGACGGATTGCTTCCCAACGATGATGCAGTGCGTTTTGAGGTGTGTGATATCATTCGCCGCGTTAAGCCTGATGTGATTGTTACCCATCATGAAAAAAGCATGCACAAGGATCATATGGCATGCCATGATATTGTGGTTGATGCCTGGTTTTATGCTGCGATTGCCGGTTTTGAGCGTGAATTGCCCAAGCATTTTGCCCGCACGCTTTATTTTGCCGAAAATTGGGAGGATGCGCAGGATTTCAAGCCATATGTTTATGCAGATGTCAGTCAGGGGTTTGCCCTATGGGAAAAAGCAATCGAGCATCACGCTTTTGCCGTGCGCGGAAGTTTCCCCTATAAAGAATATTACAGCCACCTTAAGCGTCTGCGCGGCATTGAAGGCCGCAAGCAGTATTGCGAATGCTTTATGATTCCGTCTGATCAGCTCAGGCAGGTAAAATCATTGGAGGATATTTGAGGATGGAAGACTTAAAAAGCATCCGCACCGAGCAAAGGAATCCAGAAACAATGCACATCGATGAACTCTCCACGCTGGACATGGTGCGCTTGATCAACCGGGAAGATCATCATGTTGCTGAAGCTGTGGAAAAAGTCTGCCCGCAAATTGCGCAAGCCGTCGATGTCATTGCAAAGCATCTTCATGGCGGTGGCAGGCTGGTTTACTGCGGCTGTGGAACGTCGGGACGTCTGGGAATTTTAGATGCCGTAGAGTGTCCGCCTACCTATTCCACCCCGCCCGAGATGGTGGTCGGATTAATCGCCGGCGGATATCCTGCGATTTTCAAAGCTGTCGAGGGTGCAGAGGATAACGCAGACCTTGGAAAGAAAGACCTTGCCGACATCTCTTTTTGTGCAAACGATGTGCTGGTCGGCATCGCGGCAAGCGGACGCACACCCTATGTGCTTGGCGCAATGACCTACGCTAAAGGGCTTGGCGCACAGGTGATCGGGGTGACATGCTGTCCCAGTTCACAGATTGACACGCTGGCCGATATCGGCATCGCTCCGACCCCCGGTCCGGAAGTAGTAACAGGCTCCACCCGCATGAAGAGCGGCACTGCGCAAAAAATGGTCTTGAACATGCTTTCCACCGGTGCTATGATTCGTCTTGGCAAAGTGTACGGCAACTTGATGGTAGATGTAAAGCCGAGCAACGAAAAGCTGATCCGCCGTTGTGTTACCATCGTATGCGAAGCAACGGGCGAAAGCGAAGAAGCCGCTGCTGCCGCCCTGGAAAAATGTCATTATGCATGCAAACCGGCAATCGTTATGCTTCTTCGGGGCGTAAATGAAAGCACGGCCAAGCAGCTGCTGGAACAGTCGGATGGCCGTGTAGCACAGGCACTTCGTGCCGTTATAAGCTGATTTTTCCCATTACCACAGGGTGCTTCGCACCTGTTGCGCCGGGCGCGTTGTTGCAGCTGGCAAAGATGGTCTCATTGGCAAGCAAGGCAAAAGCAACTGCTTCTTTCGCATTGCCGTCCAGACCAAGATCTTCATTGGTCATCACTTTGCATTTGGGCAGAAGCTCCTGCAAATGTGCCATCAGCGTTCGGTTATAGCATCCGCCGCCGCCCACGATCATCCGTCCGGGATGGTACGGGCTGAATTTGCGAAGTCCGAAAGCAATCGTCTCTGCCGTAAAGCGAGTAACCGTAGACAGCGTATCCAGCAGTGAAATGCCGTGCGATTGAGCAAAGCTCAGCACTTGCGACAGGTACTGCGCTCCATAGGCCTCGCGTCCGGTTGTTTTGGGCGGTTTCTTTGCAAGATAAGGATCCTGCATCAGATGGGCAAGAAGCTGTGCATCCACCTGTCCCGTCGCGGCCATTGCCCCGCCATCATCGTAATGCTTTTCCCCATTTGTCAGCAGTTCCGTAACAGCATCCATCAGCATGTTGCCGGGGCCCGTGTCAAAGCCAAAGACATCCTCCAGCCGACAGCCTCGCGGAAGCACCGTCACGTTTCCGATTCCGCCAATGTTCTGCAGTGCCACGCATTCCTCGCTGCTGCGGTAGAGCAAAAACTCAGTATAAGGCACCAGCGGTGCGCCGAGCCCGCCTGCGGCAACATCCCGCACGCGAAAGTCTCCCACCGTCGGGCACTTGAAATGCTCTGCCAGCACGGCAGCCTCGCCCAGCTGCAGTGTGCTGTGCTGCATCCGTCCGAGGCAGCACTCTTCCTGCGGAATATGCCAAAAAGTTTGCCCGTGGCATCCGATCAGGTCCACCTGTGTTGGATCGATATTCGCCTCACGGCAAAGGGCATCGCCCGCCTCGCAGTAAAGCTGCCCAAGGTGAAAATTAATCCGACAAAAATCGGCAGCGGTGGCGCTTTCTCCGCCGGCAAGACGAAGGATTTCCCCACGGGTTGCCTCATCGAACGGCATAAAGTGAAACGCCAGCTGTTTCAGCTCTGTTGTGATGCCAAATCCCGAAATGCGAACCAACGCCGCATCCACGCCGTCGGCCGATGTACCGGACATAAAGCCGATCACCAGCCGTTCCGGCTTATTCCATAGTTTTTGCAGGGGATGTTCCATATATACCTCCGTCCGTTGCGATTTTCAAGTTCAGTTTATCCCCTGCACGCTAAAATGTCAAGAAGGAGTCTGCTTATGCAAACGCAAGATATCGGTCAGCGCTTCGTATTCGGCTTTCAGGGGCCTGTAATTCCCGATTCGTTTCGTGCCCTCGTGCATGAATATAAAATCGGCAACGTCATCTTGTTTCGCCACAATGTGGTCAATAACAGCCAGCTGCGCGCGCTGTGTGCTGAAATCCAGCAGCTGATTATGACAGAGACAGGACATCCTGCCTTTATCGCGATTGATCAGGAAGGCGGGATGGTATCCCGCCTTGGAGAGGATGCAATCGCCGTTCCCGGAAACATGGCGATTGCCGCAACCGATGACCCCGCTAATGCGCGCGCCGCTGCGCAGATTACGTCACATCAGCTTCGCTGTCTTGGCATCAATATGAACCTTGCCCCGGTTCTAGATGTAAACAGCAACGCCCGCAATCCCGTAATCGGTGTACGCAGTTATGGAGACGCCCCGCTTCGCGTCGCTCAGTTTGCACGCGAAACTGTGCTTGGCTACGCAGATGCCGGTGTTTGCTGCTGCGGCAAGCATTTTCCCGGGCACGGCGATACCGCCGTAGATTCGCATATCGGACTTCCCTGCATAGACAAAAGTCTTTCCGATCTGGAACGCTGTGAACTTATCCCTTTCCGTGCCGCAATAGAAGCCGACATTCCGGCCATCATGAGCAGCCATATCCTATTCCCAAAGTTGGAGGATTCAAATATTCCCGCCACCATGTCCCGCCGAATCATGCATGGTCTTTTGCGGAAACAGCTCGGGTTTAACGGCCTTGTGCTGAGCGACTGCATGGCAATGGATGCGATACGCCGCCATTACGGCGCTCCTCAAGGAGCTTTGGCCGCTATGAATGCCGGCGTTGATTTGGTTTTTGTCAGCAGCGATGAAGACCTGCAGCGGGAGACAGCCGCATTTCTGTGCGAATCTGCACAAACAGGTGCTTTGGATTCGGGCGAAATGCAGGCTTCTCTGCAGCGTATTCTCCATTTCAAAGCGCAGTATGCCTATACCGATGCCCTGCCGGAGTTTGTCGAACAGGATCAGGATATCGCGGCATCCGAGTACCTTCACCGTCGCGCCGTTACGCATGTAGGCGGAGTGCTTTTCAAGCCGGATACTCATACTTTTTTCTGCGGACCGGAGGATTACAGAGCCTCGTTAGTCGGAAACTCTGCCGCGGCAATCGAGGCCGCACCGCTTCTCTTTGAAAGCATTTACGGAGGGGGTTCAGCCGTCTGCAGCAAAGATCCGGACTCTGCCGAGATCCGCAAAATCATCAATCAGGCTGCTGCGTATGATAAAATTGTAATGTTTACCTGCAATGGCCATCTTTTCTCCGGTCAGATTGCCCTTGCAAAGGCACTCAGCACGCTAAGCAAGCCCATGATAATCGCAGCCTTGCGCAACCCCTATGATTTGGCCATGCTGCCCGATATCGGCAGAATAGCCGTATACGATTATTCTTTGTCCGCGTTGCATGCATTGATGGATGCACTTAATACCAATCAATTTTATGGGCATTTACCCATTCAGCTGGAGGAAAATCCATGAATTGGCTTGCAGGCATTGACGGTGGCGGCACAAGCACACGTCTGGAAATACGCGATACCGACAATCAAACCATTTCCGATCTTCAATTTGGCCCCTTTAACATTTCCTCTATCGGAGAGTCTGCTTTTTGTGATCTTCTACAAACGCTCTGGGCAGCATGTCCGCCCATGGCTGACTGCGCATCGCTTTGCATCGGGGGAGCAGGCGTTTCATCCCCTGCAGTCAGGCAATTGGTTGAGCGTTCTTTAGCCGATCGCGGTTTCTCGGGGACGCTAACTCTGTGCAGCGACTTTGAAATTGCTCTTCGCGGTGCAATAAACGACCCGGGCTGCATCTTGATTGCAGGCACAGGATCGGTAGGCTTTGGGCAGAATGCTGATGGGCAATCGGTACGCGTAGGCGGCTGGGGACATTTGATTGATGATCTCGGCAGCGGATATGCCTTGGGACGCGCTGCGCTGGCATTAACCGTGCAGACGCTGGATGGGCGCGCAAACGCGCAAATGCTGTCGCAGGCAATCTGCAAAGCGACAAACAGCAAAAGCATTCAGGATATCTTGAAATACGTTTATTACAGTGGTCGTGACAAATCCGCTGTTGCGGCGCTTGCCGAGTCGGTAATCGTATGTGCGCAAAGCGGAGATGAAAGCAGCATGGATTTGCTTCGGCAGGGTGTATCGGATCTTTCCGGCATTGTTCAAGCGCTTTCAACGCGGCTGGCTATGCCTTTTCCCCGCATTGCATTGCTTGGCGGACTTTTAGCACACGATTCCATCTACCGGACATTGGCAATCGAAGAGCTGTCTAAAATCGCCCGGGTTGTCCCGGCCCAGCACGATGCACTTTGGGGAGCCGCGCAGCTTGCGTATGAAAAGTTATGAATTTCTCTTTGGCACAAAGAAATTTTGCGGCAATAAAGGAACAATGGCAAAGGCGTCGAATAGAGAATAGGATAACATCACGGAGGAACTTTCATGGCCACCGATCCTATTAGGAATGATGCATCCGTCAAAGCGCAACTGAAGGCGCGGCTGCGTTATGGCACTGTCCGCCCCCTGTACTTGGTATTAGCTCTATTTGTAATCATCAGTATCGGCTACATGATGATTGACAGCGTCTACAGCGATACGGATGCGCTTCGGGTAAGCGTGACGGACCTTTCCGTTTCCCGCGAGGAAATGGCAAAAGAGCGCGATAAGCTGCAAAACGAAGTCAGCATTGCCGAAACGGATGACTATATCATTGCCAAGGCAAGGCAGCTGTATGGCTATATGATGCCGGGCGAGATGCGCTTTATCATCAAGAATCCGGAGGCGCTGTACGGCAGCGACGAAACCATTGAAATGTACGTTGTGGAAGGAGAGCAGCAATGAATCGCATCGCAGTCATCGTAATCGGCTCAAATTCTACCCGTTTCCTGTGCTGTGATGAATGCCCGGCCTTGTCAAACCCCATGCGCGGAAGAGCAGGAACCAGTCTTCTTCTGCGTCTCAAAGAAAATCCCGTTTTGTCAGAGGACACCATTCAAATGCTTTCAGAAAGTGTCTCTGCGCTGCTGGAAGACATCCGAAAGGAAAACGCCCGTCTCATCGGCCTGTATGCCACCAGTGCCGTGCGGGATGCCCGCAATGCCGACATGCTTTCCGATGCGCTGGAAAAGCTTTGCGGCGAAAGGCTGCAGGTGCTAAGCGGACGCGAGGAAGCGGCCTACTCCTTTTACGGTGCGGTGGGTGATCGGCCTCGCGCGGCCATCATCGATATCGGCGGCGGCTCTACGGAAATCGCTCTCGGCAGCGGTGAAAAGCTTGAGCACGCCTATTCGCTGCAGCTGGGTGCTTCCCGTCTCTTCAATCAGCATCCCATCAACAGCCCTTACGATATCGCCGGAGCGCTGAGCCTTGCATCAGCCGTTGCCGCCCCGCTGCATGCACTTCAAGCACAGGCATCTTCCATTCCCTTCTATCTGGTCGGCGGCACAGGCACAGCCTCTGCACGGATCATTGCCATGCAAAAGGGGAAAAAAGACATTGAAGGGCTGCGTATCAGCCGCGAAGAAGCGGCAGATCTGCTTGGATTTATTGCCGCCACACCGCGTGAAAAACGCGAAAGCATTCCCGGTTATACCGCCGGTCGGGCGGATATTCTTCCCACCGGCATCGCTGCGCTGCTGTCCGTCATGGATGTGCTCGGGATTGGCAGTGTTCAGGTAACACGGCGCGGCAATACGGACGGCCTGCTGCGTATGTTTGTTCACAAAAAATTTTCTTGAACATTTGCAATATATTGGTTATAATACACAGGATGTTGCAAAATCACAAGTGAGGAGTGCGGACCATCATGAAGAAAAAGACCCTTTTTGCCCTGCTTCTGGCGGCGGTCATGCTGCTGAGCGGCTGCTCCCTGAATCTCAAGGACAGCACTGTGGATGCCAAGCAGACCATCATCGATGTCAACGGCGAATATGTTGACAAGCAGAGCTTTTTGAACGTATACAACTACTACGTAACCATCCAGCAGTATTATTCTCAGCTCTTCGGCGGCGACGGTTCTGTGGATGAGGATTCCATTCTGGAAAGCACGCTTGACAATTTCATTTCCTCGATGGTTCTTACCCAGAAGGCAACCGAACTGGGCTTCGATCAGTTTACCGATGAAGAACTGGCCGAGATCCAGACAGAAGCTCAGTCAGAATACGACGAGGAACTGGAGTATATCCAGACCAACTATTTTGCAGACTCCGAACTGGAGGGCGATGAGCTGACTGCCGCAGTGGCAGCATATGCCGAGTCCTCCGGTTATACGCTGGATTACTTTGTCAGCAGCGTCAAATCCAGCAAGACAAGCGAGCGTCTTGAGGCTTCTGTAACCGATTCTGTAACGATCACCGATGAGGATCTGCAGGCTGCCCTGGATGAGCAGGTTGCCTCCGAGAAGGAGACCTATGAGTCCACTCCCGCCACCTATGGTACTAGTGTCAATGCAGGCACCACCGTTTATTATACGCCTGCCGGATACCGTACTGTCCGCGTAATCTCCGTGTCCAAGCCCACGGAAGAAGGTGCCTCCTCTGACGAGGCCAAGCAGCAGATCGATGCGCTCTACGAGCGTCTGGCTGCAGGTGAAGCCTTTGAAACCCTTTCCGAGGATGTAAAGACCTATGCAATCTGCTCCGAAAGCACGACGCCCGAGGCCGATGTTGTCACTGCGGCCATGCAGCTGACCGATGCACTTTCCTATACCGAAGTGCTGGAAACCGAAAAGGCTTTCTATATCGTGCAACTCGTGGAAGAACTGTCTGAGCATACGGCCACGCTGGAAGAAGCCCGCGCTACCCTGTACGACAGCACGCTTGAGTCTGCAAAGGAAGCTGCCTATGAGGCGGCCACGCAGGCATGGATCGATGCAGCGGACGTAAAGACATACACGGAGCTCCTCAGCGACTAAACGGTTATTCTTTCGTTGCATGCCCGGATGCCGAATGCATCCGGGTTTTTGCTTGTGTTTTTCTTGCCGCTCCTGTATAATACCCTATGGCGAAGGGAGGTGCTTTCTTGCGCTATTTACGCCGATTCATCTGGTTTATCGCATCCAGGCTTTTGGTTGTTTTGCTGGTTCTCGGCTTGCTGACCGTTGCCTTTTATTTTTCCATGAATGCCACCAACATTTATATCATTATCAAAGACGGCATGGCTCGCCGCGCTCAAGTAATCATGATGGACGAACCCGTCAGTCAGTTGGACAATTACTTTTCCTCCACGTGGATCGCCCGCGACGAATGGCTGCAGAGTGCCCTTAATGATGTCGATCCCTATCGCGATTGCACGGTAACGGGCTTTGACCATCGCATTTCCCTCAGCCGTGTCTGGTGTTGGCCTTGGGATGATACGGCCAGTGCCGTTGTTACCGAGCGTATTCCGGCCATCGACGGAAAGTCAGCCTCCGGCACCGTACCCGAATGGCCTTCCGGAAAGTATAATATCATCTTAACACGAGAAAACGGAAACTGGAAAATCAAAGATATCACACTGATAGAATGGATTGATGATGAGTAATCTTTCTCCGATTTTGGCTTTGGCACCGATGGCAGGCATTACGGATTGGCCCATGCGTCTGCTCTGTACCGAGCAGGGGTGCAGCTACACAACAACCGAAATGGTCAGCGCCATGGGCTATTTAACTGCGCCGGATTCGTTGTATGTATATCAATATCTGCTGGCCGTAAGCCCCGACGAGCCGCAGCCGGCAGTGCAGCTTTTCGGTCATCAACCTGCTTTGATGGGGCAAGCCGCGCAAAAGCTGAGCGATCTTGGACGTTTTTCCGCCATTGATATCAACATGGGCTGTCCTGCACGCAAGGTAACAGGGTCTGGTTCGGGCAGCGCGCTTTTGTGCAATCTTCCCCTTTGCGCTGAAATTATTTCCGCCGTTCGCCGTTCAACAAGCCTTCCGGTCACCGTCAAAATGCGTCTCGGTTGGGACAGCGAGCATATTTGCGCTGCCGAGCTTGCCCATATTGCCGAGGATTGCGGTGCGTCCATGATTACTGTTCACGGACGTACACGGGAGCAGCAGTATTCCGGCCATGCAGATTGGCAAGCAATTGCGCAGGTTAAGCAGGCCGTTCACATCCCCGTTTTGCTGAACGGAGATATCACTTCCGCCGAGTCTGCCTTGGAAGCATTGCGAGAAACAGACTGCGACGGGTTGGCAATTGGGCGCGGAGCGCTTGGAGCCCCCTTTCTGTTTGCGCAAATTCACGCAGCTCTCACGGGCAAGCCGGTTGAATATCCCGCCTTTGAGCAAGTAATAGAAACCGCAATCCGCCATGGTGAAATGATGCGCAGCTGGAAGCCGGAGCATGCCGCCGTGACAGAAATGCGCAAGCATATGTGCTGGTACATTCACGGCCGCCGTGGTGCCGCGCGTCTGCGTACACAGCTGACTGCTTTGGAAAATCTGGATGAAGTCTATGCTTTGCTTCGTGCTTTTGCGCAGGAGCAAAATACTTTGCCTGTCGATACGTAAAAAATGCATTTTCCCTGTTGACAGATACGCAAGAAGGTGTTATCCTTTTACCGCAATTCCGATTGAAACAGTCGGGATTGCAGGAGGATGTAATTTGAAACTCTCAACACGCGGAAAATACGGCCTGTACGCCATGGTCTACCTGGCGCAAAAGGCCGAGGAAGGCCCCCAGCCGCTGCGTGCCATTGCCCAGCTCGGCTTGCCGGATCAGTACTTGGAGCAGCTGCTCGGCAGCTTGCGGAAAGCCGGATTGGTCAATACGGTTCGCGGGGCGCAGGGCGGTTATCAGCTGGCAAAGCCGCCTGATCAAATCAGTGTCGGACATATCATCGATGCTATGGAGGGGCCGCTGAACCTATCGGAATGCGCCATGGAAGGTGAAAATGCCTGTCCGCGCAGCGAGGGCTGCAAAACCCGCCGTGTATGGGAATATCTGACCGACAGCATCAATCGCTTGCTGTACAGCATTACACTTCAGGACATGCTTGATTCAAAGGAGATGAATCTATCTTGAACCGTATCTACATGGATAACGCCGCTACCACGCCGGTTTCTCCGGCTGTGCTTGACAAGATGCTCCCTTATTTCTGCGAATGCTATGGGAATGCCAACAGCATTCACTCGACAGGCCGCGACGCCAAAAAAGCTTTGGAAGCCGCTCGTCGGCAGGTGGCAGCTGCGCTGAACTGCAATCCGCAGGAGGTTTATTTCACCTCCGGCGGCAGTGAAAGCGACAACTGGGCGCTCAAGGGCACAGCTTTTGCGAATCGCAAAAAGGGCAACCACATTATTACCTCCGCCATTGAACATCATGCCATCCTGCATACCTGCGAATGGCTTGAAAAGCAGGGTTTTGAAGTGACTTATCTTCCCGTGGATGAGTATGGTCTTGTCAATCCTGCCGATGTGGAAGCAGCCATCACCGATAAAACGATTCTGATTTCCATCATGGCCGCCAATAACGAAATCGGCACCATCGAGCCCATTGAGGAGATTGCCAAGATTGCACACGCGCATCATGTGCTTTTCCATACCGACGCTGTGCAGGCCATCGGTGCGATTCCCATTGATGTGCAGGCCATCGGCTGCGATATGCTTTCCCTGTCCGGTCACAAGTTCCACGGCCCCAAGGGGGTTGGCGCACTCTACATCAAACAGGGCACGCGCATTGAAAACTTCCTGCACGGCGGTGCCCAGGAGCGCGGACGTCGCGCCACCACCGAAAACGTCGCCGGCATCGTAGGCATGGGCGAAGCCATTGAGATTGCAACGGCCAACATTCCCGAAAAGGCTGCTCGCATCAGCGCCCTGCGTGACCGCCTGATTGACGGCCTGACCGCTCTCCCCTATGTCCGTCTGAATGGTCACCGCACCAAGCGTCTGCCCGGCAACGTCAATGTGTCCGTCCGCTTTATCGAAGGTGAAGCGCTGCTCCTGCGCTTGGATCTTGCCGGCGTAGCAGCCTCCAGCGGCTCAGCCTGTACATCCGGCTCGCTCGATCCATCTCATGTTCTGCTGGCAATTGGTTTGCCGCACGAGATCGCTCACGGCAGCCTGCGTCTGTCCCTTTCCGATAACACCACGCAGGAAGAAGTGGATTATGTTCTGTCCGTTCTTCCCGGCATCATCAGCCAGCTGCGTGATATGTCCCCCCTGTATAACGATTTTATGGAGGCGCAAAAATAATGTATTCCGAAAAAGTAATGGATCATTTCAGCAATCCGCGCAATGTCGGCGAAATTGAAAATGCCGATGGTGTAGGCACGGTAGGCAACTCCAAGTGCGGCGATATCATGCGCATGTACCTGAAGGTGGATGATAAAGGCGTTATCACCGACTGCAAGTTCAAGACTTTCGGCTGCGGTGCAGCCATTGCAACAAGCTCCATGGCAACGGAAATGATTAAGGGCAAAACCTTGAAAGAAGCACTGCAGCTGACCAACAAGGCCGTGGCTGAGGCACTGGACGGCCTGCCGCCCGTGAAAATGCACTGCTCACTGCTTGCCGAGGAAGCCGTGAAGGCCGCTGTGGAAGACTACATGAAGAAGCATCCCGAAGCGGTAATTTGATCGGGCTTTCGGCGAGTAATCCCTTTCTTGGAGGTCTTCATGCCAGATATTCATGGCAATATTGAAGGCGTGCGAAACAGCACCCTTTCCGCACTTCAAACATTATACGATTTTCCAATTGAACAGGATGAATACCTGCCCATTGAGCTTGCAAGGCTGATGGGCAGGTATTCCTGCGCTTTGAACAGAGAAATTTCGCTGTATATCACGCGTGACGGGGAGATTATCGACATCACGATCGGCGATACCGCCAGTGTCCCGCTGTGTGATATCCATCTGCGACGCAACATGCGCAGGCTTTCCTGTGTCCGCTGCGTGCATACCCATCCGCGCGGCTCGGCTGAGCTGTCCGATGTCGATATTACCGCGCTCAAATCGCTGCTGCTGGACAGCATGTGCGCCCTCGGTGTAAGCGCAGACGGCGAGATCACAGGGGTTCAGGCCGCATTTCTTCATGAAAGGATTAATGGAGAGCCTCAGCCTGTCTGCACGCCGATTTATCCCCTGCGCCGTCTTCCGCAAAGTGCCTGGATAGACGAAATTTCTCTTTCAGACCAGCGTGTTATGCAGGGAGAGGAAAAATCCCAAGAGGATGCCCCGGAACGCGCGCTGCTTGTCGGTATAGAGAGCGAAGATTCCCTGGACGAGCTTGCTGCCTTGGCTGAAAGCGCCGGCGCGGTAGTTGTCGGACGCTCTTTTCAGCGAAAAACACGCCCTGATACAGCCACTTACATCGGAAGCGGAAAAGCCGAAGAGCTGGCGCTGGATGCGCAGGCGGCAGAGGCGGATATCATTATCGTAGATGATGAACTGACCGGCGCTCAGCTGCATAATCTGGAGGATATCGTCGGAGTAAAGGTCGTAGACCGTACTACACTGATTTTGGATATCTTTGCCCAGCGTGCCAAAACCGCCGAGGGACGCCTGCAGGTGTCGCTGGCACAGCTCAAGTATCAGTCAGGGCGGCTGATCGGGCAAGGCCTGGTTCTTTCCCGTTTGGCCGGCGGCATCGGCACACGCGGTCCGGGTGAAAGCAAGCTGGAAATCGACCGCCGCCGAATTCGCGAGCGCATCACATCCCTCAAAAGGGAGCTCAGCGAACTGGAAGGGCAGCGTGCATTGCGCCGCCGCGCACGGGAGCGCAGTGCCATCCCCGTTGTGGCCCTTGTCGGTTATACCAACACGGGAAAATCCTCATTATTGAACAAAATCACCGGTTCGGACGTCTATACTAAGGATAGGCTTTTTGCCACGCTGGATGCAGTGTCGCGCAATGTCCGTCTGCCGGACGGCGGCGAGTATCTGCTGGTAGATACCGTCGGCTTTATCCGCAAGCTGCCGACAGACCTTGTGGAGGCATTCCATTCCACACTGGAAGAAGCTGCTTTGGCCGATGTGCTTGTGCTGGTCAGCGATGCCTCCTCCCCCGATCTGCTTTCGCAGCATGCGGTGGTAGAGCAGGTGCTGCAGCAACTGGGTGCAACCGCACAGCCGCGCATTGACGTACTGAATAAATGTGATAAAATAGAAGAGGCGGATTTTTCTCTGCTTCCGCGTGCCATTCGCGTATCCGCCAAGACAGGCGACGGGTTGGATCGCCTGTCCGATGCCATTGCCGCCATCCTGCGGGCACAGGAATGCAAAATCAGTGTCCTGGTTCCCTTTGCGCAATATGGTATTGTCGCCGATATCCGTGCCACGGGACGTATTCTGAATGAGGAATACACCGATCAGGGAACGCTTGTTACGGCAATGGTGGATGCGCCCGCCTATGGCAGGCTGCTCTCCCGTTATCCGGATGTATTTGCCGGAAAAGAAAGCTGAATTATGCCTGTACAGTTACTTTCTCTTGTGATGGCGCTTGTTTCCGCGTTATCCGTATCGGTAAGCACAATCGGCGAAGCTACCACGCTGGGCGGTTATCTGGCACTTGTTAACCGTGACTATGTGCTGCCTGCCGATTACGAGCCGGATGATCTGGTGCGTCCTGATGTAAAAACCACAAGCGGCAGTGCAATTCTGATGCGTGCCGAGGCGGCTCAAGCGCTGGAAGAGCTTTTTGCCGCTGCAAAAGACGAAGCGGACCTGACGATTTATGCCGTATCTGGCTACCGCAGCTACAGTACGCAGGCTGCCATCTTTGAGCGCAAGATCAAGAATACAGGCAGTAAAGAGAAAGCGCAGCGTCTTGTCGCTCCGCCCGGCGCCAGTGAGCATCAGCTTGGATTGGCCATGGATCTGAAAGCCACGCCGGATGGCAATCTTTCTGCGGCTTTTGCCAAAACAAAACAGGGGCAGTGGGTGGCCGAGAACGCCCATCGTTTCGGCTTTATCATCCGATATAAGGAAGAATGGACGGACATCACCGGCTATTCCTACGAACCCTGGCACATTCGGTATGTCGGCAAAGAGCATGCCGCGATTATTTATGAAATGAACATTCCGCTTGAAACCTACATTGAAGCTTTGCGGGAAGCTGCATTGGACGAATACCTGAAGGAGGAATAATCACGATGCGCAGGCTGTTGATAATACTTTTGGCTATGTTAATTCCCGTCAGTGTATTGGCCGAAGGTGAGCCTCCCGTGTGGGATTATCCCATTGCGCCCGAAATTTTGGCAGATCCCAACGATTACATTTGCTTGGCCAATCGGCAGAATTTACTAGATGATTCCTACATTCCCGATGATCTTGTAAAAGTAACCGCAAAGCACGTCAGCGGCACATTCCAGCTGCGCAAGACCGTAAATGAAGCGCTGCTCTCCATGTTTGATGCTGCCAATGAAGATGGCTGTACGCTGTATGTAAAAAGCGCTTACCGCAGCTACCAAACCCAGCGAACCATGTATTACAACCGTTTGGAAAGAAACGGCGGCAAGGATGACGGCTGGGTAAGCTATCCCGGTGCAAGCGACCATCAAACAGGTCTCGGCGTAGACATTTTGAATTATGCCTGGACGCTGAAAGACGGCATGAACGAAAAGTTCGCGCAGACCGCCGAAGCACAGTGGATGGCCGAGCATTGCCATGAATATGGTTTTGTCATCCGTTATATGGACGGAAAGCAGGATATCACCGGCATTTCCTTTGAGCCCTGGCATCTTCGCTATGTCGGCAAGGAGTGCGCCACCTACATGATGGAGAACAATCTTTCCCTTGAGGAATTTACCGAGGAATGGCAAGCGTATGCCGCGCAATTTGAGTCTGAGATCGGGATGACGCTGGAGGCCTACTGCAAATCACTTTATGCTCCAAAGCCTGCCGTGGAAACGGGTGAAGTCGGCGAAGACGGAGATTCCGAGATATCCATGTTCTTTGACAGCGATCAATAACGGAGGCTGACGTGCGTTACAGGGCTTTCATCCTATTTCTGCTGGCGGCATTGATTTTTTCTTGTCCCGCTCTTGCGGCCGAAGAAGCCGATATTCTCTCTGACAGCGGCATTCTCTGCCTCGTTAACCGTGATAAGCATCTGCCTAAGGATTACGCACCGACCGATTTGGTAAAGCCGAAGGTAGACACCCGCAAGTCCAGCCTGCAGGAGCGTATCTATATGCGTGAAGAAGCAGCACATGCGCTGGAGGATATGTTCAATGCCGCGTTGACCGAGGCGGGTTTGAAGCTGCTTGCAGTCTCAGGCTACCGCTCTTACGGCACCCAGCAGGTCCTTTTCAATCAGAAAGCCGCTGCCGTCGGCAGTGCAGCAGCTTCTTTGACTGTAGCCAAGGCAGGCGAGAGTGAGCATCAGCTTGGTCTTGCCATGGATGTACAATGTCCGGATACCCCCACACTCAGCAGTAACTTTGCCAAAACAGAAGAAGGCAAATGGGTTGCGGAAAATGCGCATCGCTTCGGCTTTATCATCCGCTACAAGGAAGAATGGAAGAGCCTTACGGGATATAATTATGAGCCGTGGCATATCCGCTATATCGGCATTGCCCACGCAACCGCCGTATATATGCTTGATATCCCCTACGAAACCTACTATGAGCAGATCACCCGCCTGCCGGAGTATGTGCTTACCGAGGGCAATCCCTATCTTCTGGCAGGGGCAGTACAGGATTTAATTAACGGAGACGAGAGTATTCTTGCCTTGCTTCCTGCCGATGCGCAGGATACCGAATCCGTCCTGCGCCGTGCCTCTCAGCGGTATCTTCCTGCGGATACCACCTATCAGCAGGCGGTCTGGATGGGGTATCCGACGCCCGTTCCCACACCTGAGCCGCGTGTAGACACCGATACCGAGGAATTTTCCTACGCCGATTTGGAGAAAAAATAAGCCATGCGATCTCTGCGCGATCAGCTTCGTTCCATTCAGATGCAGCCAAGGCAGGCACAGCCCTCTCCGAAACAATCCCCCGAAGATTGTCTTATTCGCGAAACCGTTTTCCCGTTGACGGGACGACTTTCCCTGCCTGCCGGGATTTTCCCGTTCATGCAGTTGGATGACGAATTGCCGGAAGCTCCTCTGCCCGAAGAGCTGCTGTTCTTGGATACCGAGACAACCGGTCTGTCCGGCGGCGTAGGTACGGTGGCTTTTCTGGTGGGAATCGGTGAAATTCGCGGGCGCAGCTTGATTGTAAAGCAATACCTGATGCGCGACTATGATGAAGAGGTATTTGTACTGCGCCATGTGCAGGAACATTTGCTGCGCTGCAAGCTGTTGATCACTTATAACGGCAAATCCTTTGATATGCCGCTTCTTGCCTCCCGTTTTGTTATGCACCGTCTGCGGATGCCGGAACCTCCGCACGCGGATCTTCTGCATACTGCGCGCCGTGTCTGGAAACTCAGACTTGGACGATGCTCCTTGTCCGCGCTGGAAGAGCAAATCTACCATGAGCCACGCTGCGATGATTTGCCCGGATCTCAAGTACCGCAAAGATATTTTGACTATCTCAAATCCCACGATATGTCCTTGCTGGAAGATATTCTTCGTCATAACGCCCAGGACATCGCAACACTCACTCGCCTTGCCTATACCCTTTCGGAACTGCATGAGAATCCGCTTTCTGCCGAGCATACCCAAGATATTTACAGTCTCGGACGCGTATTTGAACGCGGCGGGCGCTTTGAGCGTGCACGCATTTGCTATCGCGCAGCGGATACAGGCACCACGAGCGCCATCTCGCGGGCACGATTGGCCGATAATCTGCGCCGCAGTTGCAGCGATCGTGAAGCGGCTGCCATCTATGAGAAAATGATTGCCGCCCGTCAATGCGGTGCTCAGCCTTATATTGCCTTGGCCAAACTTTTGGAGCATCGCCTGCACGATCCGCGAAAAGCCGCCGATGTCAGCAGAAAGGGAATCCTGTATCTCACCGATCAGGCAAACCTGAACCCACGCGAACAGGCACAGCTTCAAGACCTCACGCGCCGTTATACCCGCCTTTTGCAGCGGCATGTGTAAACGATCGTTGATCTTTTCCGCTTTTCATTGACAAAAGCAGAGAAACGGAATATGCTATCCGTGTTGAATTTGGGAGGTTTGAATTATGGGATTATTTGATGGTATCAAGATCAGAAAAGCGATTATGCATCAGCAAAAAGGGGAACTGGATCAGGCACGCGCCATCTATGAAGAGCTTTACAATCAGGGTGTTGTGTTGTGCATGTATATGCTTCCCTGGTCCGTAATGCTGCTGCGTGACGGCACCGAAGAAAGCTATAAAAAGGCAAAAGAAGTACTGGTCAAGGCGCAGAAAGCGGCAGATATCACGCCGGAGCGGCGCAACGATCTGGTGCTGGACTTTGCTGTCGCAACATATAAGCTGGGCGATACAGACAAGGCTGTGGAACTGCTGGAGCGGCTTCATCAGAAATCCCCCAGCGGCAATACCTATGGTGCGCTGGGATATCTTTACATTGAGCAGGGAGACGCAGGCAAAGCGCTTGCCTTCAATCAAAAAGCCGTAGAGTATGATGACGAGGATCCCGTTGCGCTGGATAACCTGGCGCAAACCTATTACCGCCTGCTAAATGATAAAGAAAATGCCCTGGTATATTTTACGAAAGCACATGAATACAAGCCGTCTCAGATTGACACGCTTTGGTTTCTCTCCCGTTATGACCTGGAAAGCGGCGATACAAAGGCTGCCGTTGAAAAGCTGGAAAAGGCTGCTGGCGGCAAGTTCTCGCCCCTTAATTTTAAAACGCGCCAGGAGATCGAGCAGGAGCTTTCCCGTCTTCGATAACATCGCAAAACATTTTTAGGAGGCTGCCCCGTGCTGGAATGGATGCGTACGGATCCCCTTTCCTTTTTTCGCTTTATGCTCTATCGTGCGCCCGCAGTGCTGCTGGCGCTGATTTTGCATGAGATTGCGCACGGTTACGTGGCCTATCTCTGCGGTGATCCGACTGCCCGCGACGCGGGAAGGTTGTCTCTCAATCCGCTGCGGCATTTGAGTTTGATCGGCACTATTATGATGTTCCTTGCAGGGGTAGGCTGGGCAAAGCCCGTACCCGTCAATCCAAATAACCTGCGTCACGGACGCAGAGACGATTTTCTGGTATCCATAGCAGGCGTAACCGTGAACTTTGTTTTGTTTATTTTGGCCACGCTGCTTATGTGCGCGCTGGAAAACATTATCTGGAAGCCCGAGATATTCTCATTAGGCGCGCCGCTTATAACGCACAGCGATTTTCTTTCCTTTAACGGAGAAAATTTTTTAAACATGCTTTTTTCCTATGATCACGTCATTGCCGAAATCGAAGACGGTGCCTATTATGGTCTTCCTCTTGCAGACTGTCTGCAAACGCCCTGGCTTTTGCATGTTCAGCGGTTTCTCGGGCAGTTTGCAATGTGCAACCTGGGAGCATGCCTGTTTAATCTTCTCCCCATCCCGCCGCTGGACGGTTTCCATGTTTTTAACGATATCCTGCTGCGCGGAAAAATCAAGCTTTCCGGCCAGGCCTTCCGGATCTGCATGCTTGCCATGCTTGTGCTGATGAATGTTACGGATATATTCAGCAACATCGTATCCGCAGGCATAGACCTGGTGCAAAACGGCGTTTTGACGCTTTCGCTCAGGCTGTTTGGTTTATCGTAGGAGGGATGTTTTTGGAGATTACCTACCATCTCAGTCAATTTGACGGCCCGCTGGACATGCTTTTGTTTATGCTGGACAAGTCCAAAATTGATATTCGGGATATTTTCATTTCCGAGATCACGGATCAATACATTCAAGCGGTTCAAAACTCTCCTGAATTGGATATGGACGAAGCTTCGGCCTTTATCGCCGTAGCGGCCCGCCTGCTTGAAATCAAGAGCTACAAGCTGCTCCCCCGCCCGCCGGCCGACGAGGAAGAAGACCCCGAAGCGGCTTTCATCCGGCAGCTGGAGGAATATGCCGCATTTAAGCAGATTGCAGCCGATATGCAGTCTTTTGAGCAGGCGGCAGCCAAGCTGTATCAAAAGCTGCCCGAAGAGTATCCCCTTCCGCCGCCGTCTTTTGAAATCACGGGGCTTACCCTGGATGGGCTCGTAAGTGCCTTTGCCCGCGTAATGGCGCGCCAGATGCAATCAGACGATGTGCCTCACGAGCAG
Organism: bacterium; assembly: GCA_963624325.1. Taxonomy (GTDB): domain Bacteria; phylum Bacillota; class Clostridia; order Christensenellales; family Aristaeellaceae; genus SFMI01. The sequence continues at coordinate 4,220 of CAVFPH010000022.1, read as the reverse complement.
CAGGTTCGCCGCATCATTCGGGATGAGCACACGGTTCCGCTGTGCATGGCTCATATTCTGCGTCAGGTACGAAAGGCGCCTGTGCATTTTGAAGCCCTGATGAGCGATACGCCCACCCGTGAGGAAGTCGTTACCCTCTTTCTTGCCATGCTGGAGCTGCTCAAATTGGGTAAAATCACCTTCTTTCAGGATGGCATATACGGAGACATTTCGGTAGCTTGCGCTTAAAACGATTTTTAGGAGTCCCGCATGACAGAACTTGCCAAAACAATCGAGGCCATTTTATTCGTATCCGGTGAACCCGTGCAGTTGGGCGCAATCGCCCGCGCGCTGGAAATTACCGAAATTGAGGTATCAGCCGCCGTTGATGAGCTGTCCAGCGATTATGACTACAACCGCCGCGGCATCTGCCTGAAGCGTTTCGGTTCCCATGTTCAGCTTTCCACGCGTCCGGACTATGCACCTCAAATCGAAAAGCTGCTGCAGCCCATTCAAAAACAGTCTCTTTCCCAAGCCGCACTTGAAACACTGGCGGTTGTCGCCTACAAGCAGCCGGTTACCCGTCTGGATATTGAGCAGGTTCGCGGAGTAAAGTGCGACTATTCCGTTCAATCGCTTATCAATAAAGGCTTGATTGAAGAGGTCGGCCGCAAGGAAACCCTCGGCCGCCCCATTCTTTACGGAACAACAGATGCCTTCCTTTCGCATTTTGGGCTTACCACATTATCCGATCTGCCCAAGCCGCCGGAAAGTGAAGGCGCAGATAATGCCGAACCGCTGATCACGTAAGGTATCATTTGCTTGGCTGCCCATCCTTTTTTCGGGTAGGAAATAGGGGAAGGAAGCCAAGCCTTTTATTATGGCGGCACCGTCTTTTTGCTGTTCGCGGCGTTGACTTATTCCGCCAATAATTGTACAATGAATGCGATTTTTGAATGCACTTTGGAGGTTTTTTGTGATGGAGCGTAAAGACGGACGTGCCTTTGATACCCCGCGGGTTCACCGCTTTATTCCAGGCTTTGTTTCCACTGCCGCAGGCAGTTGTCTCATTGAAACGGGCGGCACGCGGGTTATTTGCACGGCATCTGTGGAAGAGGGAGTGCCGCCATTTCTGCGCGGGAAAGGATGCGGTTGGCTGACTGCGGAATACGCGATGCTTCCGGCTTCCACCGGGCATCGCAAGCAGCGTGACGGAATCAAAAAAGATGGCCGCGGTGTTGAAATCAGCCGTCTGATCGGCCGCGCACTGCGGCAGGCTGTGGATCGTGACCGCTTGGGTGAGCGCACAATTACAATTGACTGCGATGTATTGGAAGCAGACGGCGGCACTCGCACCGCTGCCATCACAGGCGGTTTTGTTGCGCTGGTCGGTGCTATCGATACCCTCATCAAAGAAGGCAAGCTTCGCGAATCACCCATTGTTCATCAAATTGCCGCTGTCAGTGCCGGTGTTGTGCAGGGTGTCCCCTGTCTTGATCTCTGCTATACGGAAGACAGCAGCGCAGACACCGATATGAACTTTGTAATGAATGAGCAGGGCGAATTCATAGAGCTGCAGGGTACGGGCGAAGGCTGTGCCTTTTCCCGTGAAAAGCTCAATACCCTAATCGATTTGGGTGAAAGCGGCTGTCGCTCCCTGATGGAAGCCCAACGCGAAGCGCTGGGCGACGCCGCTCAGTTGATTGCGCCAAAGCAAAAGCTGATTCTGGCCAGCAACAATGCTCACAAATTAGCAGAGCTGTCCGTCATGCTGGGCGGAAAGTACGATGTGCTCTCCATGCGTGATGCGGGATTTACGGATGAAATCATCGAGGACGGCGAAACTTTTGAGGAAAATGCCCGCATCAAAGCAGAAACCGTCATGCGGGCCACGGGATATCTGACCTTGGCGGATGACAGCGGTTTATCCGTTGATGCCTTGGGCGGAGCCCCCGGCGTGCATTCCGCGCGATATGCCGGAGATCAGCACAACGATGCAGACAACAACGCGCTACTGATGAAAAATATGGAAGATGTCCCCAATGAAGCACGTACGGCCCATTTTGTCAGCTGCATCGCCATTGCTTCGCCCTTTAAGCCGACGCAGGTCGTACGCGGTGAATGTCCCGGCCGCATTACCCGCGCACCGCGCGGAAGCGGCACATTCGGCTATGATCCGTATTTTGAGTATGAAAACGGCTTGACCTTTGCCGAAATGGAAAGCAGCGCAAAAAATGCCGTCAGCCATCGTGCGCGTGCCATGGCCGCTGCGCTCAAACTGCTATGAAGCGCATCGGAATCGTATCGGACAGCCATGGAATGCGCGGGCTGCTGGAGCAAGCCTTGATCAAGTTGGAAGCAGAAGGTCCGCTTGATGCCCTGATCCACTGCGGCGACGGCGGCAGGGATGTGCAATTTCTTGCAGGAAACATACTGCAAACCGTCATTGTACGCGGAAACTGCGACGGCTGGTCCGATCAGTTTGAAGATGAAATGCTGGTCAATATCGGCGACGTCAATATTTTCATTACTCACGGTCATCGGTACGGTGTGAAATCCAGTTTGGATGCTTTGACAAATGCTGCCGTTTCAAAATGCGCACAGGCAGCCTGTTTCGGCCATACTCACAAGCCTTTTTGCGAATACCGTGAAGGAGTGCTGCTGATTAATCCCGGCACATGCACGCTGCACGGTGCATGCGCGCTCATGACAGTTGATGCAAACGGCAGTTTTCAGGCAAGGCTGCTGTAGTGAAAGGAGTTTTGCATGGGCTTTTTTACGAAGGAATATCGTTTGCCTGTCATGGATGGCATGGATGTATCCACGCTCCTTCTTCGGGCACGTTCTGCTGCTGACCCTCGGGACGCACACGCGTATCTGGCGCATGCAGAAGAACTGGCTCCCGATGACCTCCGTGTGCAGCGCGAGCTTTTGATGCGCGGCAATTTGCATCTCCGTGATCCGAAGAATGTCTCCTTTCACGTAATCAAAAGCTATCTTCTTCATGCCTTCGAGCACCCTGAGCAGCATGATGAGGCCGAGCAGCACCGCATGGCGCGTGAAATTTTCGATCATCCCCGCCTGCAGCACTGCCTTCAGCTATCTGAGCAGCCGGATCAGTTCATGACAAGCTATCTTCAGGAACTGTGTGCCGATTATGTTCGTATCTTTATTCTTCCGGATGCCTCGCACTGCCGCAGCTTCTTGGGCTTTACGCTGCCCGGTACACAGGCAGCTTCCATGGCCGTTCCGGCATATGATTTGCTGCAGAACATCTTTTTATCGTCCGATCTGAGCCAATCCGAACAGAAGCAGCTTGCAGGGGCGTTCTATCGTGCCTATAGCGCACAGATGAGCGGGCATACGCAGCCGCTTGATGAGCGGCTTGGCGATTCGCTTTCTCGCCTGCTGGAATAAGGGGAGCGGATGATCAAGAAGATATTCCGGGGATTCGGTATATGCCTGCTGCTGGCTGTATTCTATCTTTTTCTTCTGTTGAACGGCGGCTTGCAAACTGTCGCTGTACAGATGGCAGATGAAACGCCTCTCCCCCGCATCGACGGCATGTCATCCGATAATCTGCAGGACCTGGCCACAGCCTTTGAAGCACAAATCCCTTATGTCTCCGCCGATGGTGTCGGCAGCATTGAGACCATGCAGAATGGTGCGCGAAGGCTTGCCTGGCATGATGCAAGAGGGTTAACCGTAACCGCAGTACGTCCCGCATCACAGGCATATCTTCTGCGTTATGAGGGGCTTTCCTTGGATGCCTCCTGCCGATGGACCATTCTGGATTATGCCGCCGCAGTCGCGCACGACAGCAGCAGGGCGTGCGTCTATTATGCCGCTGACGATGCTGCATATGCCCTGTACCTTCCTCAAGGCGATGTACAGTCGCTTGAAGGGCTGCTGGAGCAGTTGTCCTTCATCAACCCATGAATAGGAGAATCACTTTTATGCAACAGCCAAAGCACCAGATGCCAACCTCACAGCTGCTGAAACGTTTCGTGCCTTATTTCTATAAGTATTGGAAGCTGCTTGTTATAGACCTGCTTGCGGCAGGGCTTACAACCGTATGTGAGCTGGTGCTTCCGCTGATTGTCCGCCGCATCACCAACGGCGCGTTGGGGCTTGCCGGAGAACTGACCACCGGCTTGATTTTGCGTCTCGGAGCACTCTATGTGCTGCTGCGCATCATTGATGCCTCGGCCAACTACTATATGCAGTCGGAAGGCCATGTG